>JALYUC010000007.1 GCA_030853965.1 Verrucomicrobiota bacterium
CGTCCGGAGCGTTCGGTTCGAACGACACCGGCGCAAACACGCGCACGCAAATTTACGGCGGCGATCTCCTCTACAAATGGAAGAGCTCGCGCGCCGAAGGCGGTTTTCCATTCGTGAAATGGCAAACCGAAGTGATGTATCGGCGCTTCGAAGCCGGCCGTGGGATGGACGAAACATTCCCGGTCGCGGAAACGTTTCACGACTGGGGATTGTATTCGCAGGTGCTTTGGGGCTTCAAGAAAGGCTGGGTCGCCGGCGTCCGCGGCGATTATCTCGACGAAGAAGATTCCAGATTTACCAGCGATCCGGAGCGACAAACGCGTTCGCGCATCAGCGTGAATCTAACCTGGTATCCAACTGAGTTTTCAAAAATCCGATTGCAGTACAACCATGATTTTCTCGAAGAGAACTTTTTCCTGGCCGGCCGCGACGTCGATGCGGTTTTTCTCCAATTCGAATTCATCCTTGGCTCACACGGTGCGCATAAATTTTAAGGACTTATGAAACGAACATTAACGACCATTTTATTTTCACTTACGCTTGCTCTTTCGGTGAGCGCCAAGCTCAATGTCGTTTCGACATTGCCGGACTTCGCGTCGCTCGCGCGCGAAGTTGGTGGCGATAAGATCGACATCGTCACGCTAGCTAAGCCGACGGAAGACCCGCACTTCGTCGACGCGCGCCCGAGCTTCGTTGTCGCATTGCGTAACGCTGATGTTTTGATCGACGGTGGCGCCGAGCTGGAGATCGGCTGGTTGCCGCCGCTTTTGCAAAACGCGCGCAATCCGAAGATCGAGATCGGCAAGCCGGGCCGGGTCCAAGCTGCGGCCGGCGTTCGTCTCATGAACGTGCCGTCCAACGTGACGCGCGCCGCGGGCGACGTGCACGCGCTGGGGAATCCGCATTTCATGACCGATCCAATTATCGCAAAGGCGGTCGCGCAACATATCGCGCAGGCATTTTCCGCGGTTGACTCAGCGAATGCCGCCGCCTACGACGCAAACTACAAGAAGTTCGAAGCGACCATTAACTCGAAGTTGCAGCAATGGGGCGCGGCGCTGCTGCCGTTCAAAGGCCAGAACATCGTCGCCTATCATGATTCCTGGATTTATTTCGCGCATCGCTTTGGCGTGAACATCGACATCTTTCTTGAGCCCAAGCCGGGCATTCCGCCGTCCCCGTCTCACTTGGCCGAGGTAATCGCACAGATGAAGACGCAAAAAATAAAAGCGATTATCGTTGAGCCGTTCCACGACCGGAAGATCGCGGACAAAGTTGCGACCTCGACCGGCGCGAAGGTGGTGGACTTTGCGCAATTTCCCGGCGGCATTTCCGGCACGGACAGCTACGTCAAGTTGATCGACAAGCTCGTGTCCAATTTAGCGGGAGCACTAAAGTAAATATGTGGGAAGTAATGTTTTGGCCCATCGTGGCTTGCGTGCTTTTGCCCTGGCTGCTGGTTTATCTCGGGCTTCATGTCGTCCAACGCGGCATCATTTTCATCGACATCGCCATGGCGCAGATGGCGTCGCTCGGAATTTGCGTGGCGGTGTTGTTGCACTTCGAGCCGGAGAGCTTGATGGCATCCGTCGGTGGTCTGGTCGTGACATTGACCGGCGCGGCGATTTTTTCTGTCAGTGGCAAACGAGTTAGCCCGGTCCCGCAAGAAGCAATCATCGGAATTGCTTACGTTGTAGCAGCCGCTGCGGCCGTGTTGCTGTTGAGCCGCTCACCGCATGGCAACGAAGAGATTCGAAACATGCTCGTGGGCGATATCACCGTCGTCAGCGCGGCGGAGGTTTGGAAATGTTTCGCTGTTTTCACGGCGGTCGGCACTCTGCACTTTGTTTTACGAAAAAAATTTCTGCTCATTTCCTTTGACCCTAACGCCGCTTATGAGCGCGGATTGCGCGTGCGTTGGTGGGATTTTCTCTTTTACGCGAGCTTCGGCCTGGTCGTAACAATTTTTGTCCGGGTTGCCGGGGTGCTTCTTGTTTTCAGTTATCTGATCGCGCCTGCAGTCTGCGCCGTGATTCTAATGCGCTCCATCACAACGCGGCTGCTCATCGGCTGGGCCATTTCACTCATCGGCGGCGTCGGCGGATTGTTCGTGTCGTTCTACTGGGACTTCCCTTCCGGCGCTGCAATCGTCTGCACGTTTGGCGTGTTGCTCGTTCTGGTGTCGATCACCAGATTATGGCGCCGAAGTTAAACTGTAGCCGCCGCCCTCTGGCGGCGTCCTCGCTTCGCTGAGCGGAGCGGCTACAATTATTTGTGCATTCGTTTCATTACCGCGACGGGAAGCTTTACTGCGAAGATGTCGATCTTGCGCGGGTCGCGCACGAATTTGGGACGCCAGTCTATATATATAGTGCCGGGACAATTTTGGACCATTACCGCCGGCTTGATGCCGCATTGGCACCGCTCGACCACCTAATCTGTTATGCGGTCAAAGCCAACTCGAACCGCGCAATCCTCAAATTGTTAAATGAAACGGGCGCAGGCTTTGACATCGTCTCCGGAGGCGAACTCTTTCGCATCATCGCGGCCGGTGGCGACCCGAGCAAATGCACCTTCGC
>JALYUC010000084.1 GCA_030853965.1 Verrucomicrobiota bacterium
GATCTTCGCTTGCGGCAAGATTGACATGTACTGCGCCATGAAGTGCTCCTGTTTAACGGTGCTCATGCCGACCCAAAAAAAATCCGGACGCGCCGCGCGGACGTACTCTTGGAGATCGCGTACTTCGCTGTCACTCAACCGGCGGAAGGGCGGCGTGTAGGTGCCGACGATCTTTAGTCCTGGAAACCGGGTTTCGAGTTGCCGTTTGAGCTCGTCGGCAATTCCCGGCACGCCGCCATAAAAAAAATGGGTGAAGCCGTAGTCGCGTGAATGCTCGCACAAATTGAGCATCAAATCGGGCCCGTAAACACGATCGATCGAAGGCTGCCCCTGTAATTTGCCCATCCAGACCATCGGCATGCCATCAGGCGTTGAGAGCAGCGCGCGATTGAAGATTTGTCGAAGAGCGGAATCGCGTTGGGCTTCGCTCACGCTGTAAACATTTGTGACCGTGACATAGCCGCGTCGGCCTGATTGAACAGCGTCGAACAAAAATTCTCGGGCTCGGTCCTGATTGAGCACGCTGATGCCCACCCCGAGCACATTAACTTTTTCGATTTCCATCGGGTGATTCAAACTTTCCGCCCGAACTTTTTTTCCAGTTCCGCGTTCGAGATTTGGATCATGGTCGGACGGCCGTGTGGACAGCAGAAGGGCAGATCGCACTCAAGCAAATCCTGAATCAGTTTTTCAAGTTCGAGATAACGCAACGGGTCGTTCGCCTTAACGGCGTGACGGCAAACGGTTTTTGCAATCATATCTTCGCCCAACCGCAAAGGTGAACTGTTGTTGCTCGCGCTTTTTAGTTCGTCGATCACCGCCTGGATGAATCGGACTGGGTCCGTGGTAGCGACGAAAATTGGGAGACTATCGATTTTGAATGTGTTTGGATCGAATCCTTCGATACCGATTCCCATTTTTTGCAAGATCGACATGTTGCGTTCGACCCATTCGGCATCCCGGGGCGGAAGATCGAACGTTTGAGGGATCAGCAATCTTTGCGATGGCACGCCCTGCTCTTCCATGCGCCGCCGCAACTCTTCGAAAAGAATCCGTTCGTGCGCTGCGTGTTGATCCACCAGCACCAAGCCGTCGGCGTTTTCCATCAAGACGTAAAGCTTGTTGAGAACGCCGATAATCTGGAACTGCTGATTGTTTCGCGCGTGAGGTTGAATGTCTGCAGCTGGCGGGGCCGAACTGAGGTAGGGTCGATTGACCTCAATCGCCCCCGGGCGATTCGGTGAATCGCCCCTACCTGGCAGTGGCATCGTTTCTGTGGTGGCCTCGGCTTTGATTGCTAGATCGACAATCGATCGTGGCGGTTTTGCCGTCGGGGTCTCGGCCGGCGCGCGAAACTGCTGCTGCCAATCCGCCCGATCGCTTTCGAGCGTCTGCCGGATTGATTCGACCACCGCTTCGCGCACACCGCGCGGATCCCGAAAACGAACTTCGCGTTTCGCCGGATGCACGTTTACATCGACGGCGGCAGGATCGATTTCAAGGAAAAGAAATGTGACGGGGTATTGTCCTCGCATCAACGCGGTGTGATAACCCTCACGCAGCGCGGCGTTGAGCACAGGATTTTCGATTGCGCGGCCGTTCACAAAGAGCAGCTGTTGATCGCGCGTCTGCCGGCTTACCCCAGCGCGACCGATGAATCCAGTCACGCGCACAAGCGATGAGATCGTTGTATTCACGGGCAGCAAACGCGCGACCAACTCGCTTCCATAGAGGTCGCGCAGCCGATCGATTAATTCCGCTGTGGAGGGAAGTTGAAATACCAGCCGCTCATCGCGGAGAAAGCTGAACGCGATTTGCGAGTGACCGATCGCTTGCAGATGAAGTTGATGCTCGATGTTCCGGCTTTCGGTATTTTCCGTGCGCAAAAATTTCCGGCGGGCGGGCAGATTGTAAAACAGTGAACGCACTTCCACTTGCGTGCCGGGCGCCTCGCCACCGTCGCGCACGACGTCGATCTTGCCGCCGTTTACGATAATCTCCGTGCCGGCTACGGCATTCGGTTCACGAGTCGTGAGGCGAAATCGAGAGACACTCGCGATGCTGGGTAACGCTTCGCCCCGAAAACCAAGCGTAGCGATGGCGTGGAGGTCGGCGGCCGACTGAATCTTGCTGGTGGCATGGCGCTCCAGAGAAAGGAGCGCGTCGTCACGATCCATTCCGCAGCCATCATCGATCACGCGTAGGAGTGAGATGCCGCCGCGCCGAACTAAGACATCGATCTTGTTCGCGCCGGCGTCGATACTGTTCTCGACCAGTTCTTTCACGACCGAAGCGGGCCGCTCCACTACCTCGCCCGCCGCTACCTGGCTGGCCACCGTTTCGGGCAGTAATCGGATGCGACTCATCGGATGTTTGATGTTCGATGTTTGATGTTTGATTTCCAGAGCAAAGATCGACAATCAAAGAGCTGCTTCGGTTGACTTGATTGGGTCGACTCGTAATTTTAGGAACCAATGCTCACCGTTACAGACAACGCTGTCCGACAGCTGAAGAGTTTGCTGGAAGAGAAAGCCGCAAACTCGCCCAAAGGTTTGCGTGTGCAGATCGCAAAGGGGGGTTGCTCCGGACTGCAATACGAGATGACGCTCGACGAAAAACGGCTGGGCGATTCCGTGGTCGAACGTGACGGGGTTGAGTTTCTCGTTGATGCGGAGAGCGCTTCCTATTTGCAGGGCGCGACTCTAGATTTTCGCGACGGCTTAAATAGTGTGGGATTTCAGATCGTGAACCCGAACGCGTCGCGCACCTGCGGATGCGGGACGTCATTTGAAGCGGCGCGCCCAGCTTGAAATCGAGCAATTCTCTCGTCCCCCCTTAAATGGATCACGGTGTTTTCCGCTACGACGAGCCCTATGGCTACGGAAAGCCGCGCCGTCGCATCAATTACTTTGCCTGGACGATCGCGATTCTGCTGTTGACCGGTTTCACGTTTGCCGCGTGGATCCTTAGTTTTTATATTTTCGGGCAACCGGAGCGCCCGGACAGTTACCGCATACTGCAAAAACTGCACAAGGTTGATCCGCCAAAGCGGTTTGAGTTAACCGCCGCGCCCAAGGGAGAATTCCTCGACGCGAAAACACTTTACGATCGCTTTTCCGCCATGGGTTCGGCCGAATTGGCGAAAACCAATGCCGAGTTGGCGCGCAACTATATTCGTAATTTTCAGCAAGTGCGCGGTCTCGTTCCTTACGTCGTGGGCCGGTTCAAGGTGATGGACGCGCGCGCACTTGGGAGTTACGACATTTTCACTTCCGGAATGGTCGCGTTGACCAACGCCGTCGAGCATGGCGAGCTGCTCATGGAACACGTTTATCCGGCGGATGCGCAGATGATAACATTGATGAAGCAAACACTTACGGTCGGCCTCGAGATTAAATTCGAGCGGACACACGATCTTTCCGCCGTTATTCACGCAGAAAGATTGAATGACGGCCGAATTATGCTCACGGCAATGCCATTGCTTTACGGGACCTACACGCATACGCGCGGCACCGGCACCTTTGCGCTCGAGCCGCCGCTTACTCTAAATCTCGAAGCCGGCTGGCCGGTCTACAAAGAGCAAACGCGACTGAAAGCGGAATTGCATTACGCCGATTATCGACGGGAATCAGCTGGCGCGGAAGGTCCGGTGCAATCTGTCGGTTTGCCGGCGGGCGCTCCGCCGGCGGTTGCGCAAAACGAACTGGTCCGCGTGGAACCGGCCAAGGCGGTGGAGCCACAAGTTGCGCAAGGGTTGCCCCCGCCCGCCATTGCTGCGGCAAAACCAACCGCCGCATCAAAGCGCGGGAAACTGGCGAAGAATCAGAAGCCAACGCCGGCGCCTTCCGCCGTGGCGAAAGCGCCGGTGATCGTGCAAAAACCAACGACACCGCCGCCCATGGCAATCGCAACCGCGATTCCAGTGGGGAGTACGCCAGCTGCGACAAAGCCGCCGATTGCTGTGGCGGCCGCCTCGCCCATACCGCTTCCGACCGCTCCTCCGATTGCATCCGAACCGCCGGTCTTGCCGGCAAAACCAGCGCCGACGGATTCTTCGGGGGCGTTGGCTTCGACCGCCGGCGGTGGAACATGGAAAACGTTTCCAGCTGGTAAAATGCCGCTTGGACGTTTGATCGCCGCTTCGGATATAAAGGATCTCGCCGATCGCGGGCTGGCCGGTGAGCGCGTGTATTTAAAGGGTCAGTTCGTGGTTAACTTTTCCGATTCGAACCGCGCGGTTTTACGGCCCCGCACGCGATTGGCCAGCGCGATGTTGCACCTTGGTGGCGGATCAGCCACTCGCATCATTGTCGAATTTCCGGCCGGATCCAGTCCGCCCCGACAAGGTTCGGTCGTTAGTCGCGATGAAGCGCGTCCATTTGAAATTACCGAAGTGCGCAAGCAGGACGACGGACAGTTAAACGTCTTCGCGCGCGAAATTATGCAGTAGAACTGTGGAGGCAGGCGTGTCGCCTGCATTGTCTGCGCTACCTTTTATCAGAAGGTGGACTTAGTCGCCGCCCTTGCTCTCGAGAATCACTTTGCCGTCACTAATCTCGAAAGTTTTCAAATTATTTTCTTCCGTCCAATTGGACAGAAATCCGCGCAAGGACCACGGATAGCGCCAAGCTAGCGCGGCTTCGTCCACGGTGTGACCGTTTACAACCACGTTCGTGATTCGCGCGTGCGCCGGACTTCCGCTGGAAGCTGATGTAACCGTACATTCTCCATTGACGAAATGGCCGCGCAACCATCTCGACGTATCGAGCGGAATGCTCAGTTGGACGTGGCCCACGTTATCGTCGATCGACACGTAAGCCTTACCGCGTAACCTCGGCTCCGAGGCGATAAGTGCGTTCAGCTCGCGGGCCGTCATCTCAATCCGCGCCGGGGCGTGCGCGCGAGCCGCGTTTTCAAAAATTTTCCAATGGGCACGAGCCAGTTGTTGTTCCTCTTCCGTCGACGTGGTCGCCGGCAGTTGCACATACGTCGTCGGAAAATAATTGCTGCGCAGATAACGAACCGCGTAAAACGTGCCGCCGATAAAAGCTAGCCCCAGCAAAATGCAGAAGACGAGCAGGATCAGGCAGCCCTTTGCGAAACAGCCCATCCCTTGTTGCGCGGGTGGCGGCTCGATCCATGCGCTCATGGTCGTTGTTGCATGTCGATCTTACCCTGGGTTTCGATGAGTTTGTCGTAAAGACCGCGCAACCCCTCAGAGAGCGTTCGCGTGCCAGAGAGAATCGGCATGAAATTCGTATCACCACTCCAGCGCGGCACGATGTGAACGTGCAAATGATCCACCACGCCGGCGCCCGCGCATTCGCCCAGATTCAGACCAATGTTAAAGCCCTGCGCCTTCGCGACCGTGCGGAGCAGCGTTTGCGCATGCGTGACCAAACTCCATAGTTCGATCACTTCGTTTTCACCGAGTACCGAAAGATCAGGCGTCTTGCGATAAGGCACCGCCATCAAATGGCCGACCGCGTACGGATATCGGTTCATCATTAGGAACGCGGTTTTGCGCCGCGTAATCACGAAATGCGCCGCATCATCGCTCGCGGTCGCCGCTTCGGAGAGAAAAGCTGCATTGCGCGGTTCCTTCTCGAAATATTCCACCCGCCACGGACACCAAAGTGTTTCAATCTCTGTTTTCGGAAAGTCCGACATCGTTGATGGCTGGGACACTAAAATTCTGCGGCCGAAAGTCGAGCAGCCATTTCCCTAGCGCGTGATCAAAACATAATTAGGGCGACGAGGAAGATTCTTGCGTTGCACGGACTCGAGTGTTGGCGGTACTGCATCACGCAGATCGCGAATTAAACGCGGCATCTCGTCAATCGGAACAGCGAGCGCATCGAGCCGGCCGGCGTTCCAATCGGCGACGGCCTGTTCCGATTCGATGAAATGTGGCCGTTCCAAGTAGAGGGGCATTCCCTCATCGCTTTCGCCAACCGCTTCGAGGCGCCAATCATTCTTTACGGCTTGCTCACGCGCTGCCCGGCCGAAGATCGACATGGCATCGCGATGATCGCGATATCCCGAGATAATTCTGAACGCACAATAACCAGTGGTGAAGAGTGCGGCAATAATCACTGCGACCGTGCTCCATTGCAAAACGCGCCTGCGCCCTCGTTCGTCAGGCAAGGTTGCTGAAAGTTGCGCGGCGAGTAGCAGGCACAGTGGCGGCACGACGGGAAAAATTCTGTCGACTCGCTTCGAAGGGATGATCGACATGACCAAAAGGCCACCCAAACTCCAGGCAATCAGCCAGAAAACTTCAGGACGAATTCGGCGCAACGCGGCCCGGACCTTTATCTTTTCAGAACGCATGCTCAACACCGCGATTGCGATCATCAGAATGCTCCATGGCGCGAACTTGTGGAGCAGATGAGGCAAATAAAAATAGATTGGTTTCGGGTGATGGACCGTTTCCCCGAAACGGCTAACAAACTCACGCATTACTACCTGGTCAAAAAAATGCGGCACGGTAGCGATTCCGCCAATCACCCACAGAAGAAAAATGCCGAGCGACGTCAACCAGGGCCACCAGCCGCACCATGCGCTCGGGGCCTTCTCCTTTCGCACTCGCCACTGAAACAACACGATACCGGGGAGCAAAAACGCGTAGATGATCGGACCCTTAATCAACATGCCGAGTGTGAGCAGTGCGAAGATCACGAATCGATCACGCCTTTTCCAGGAATCGCGACTTCGAATTTTTTGCCAAATTTGTAATCCAATCAGGAAGACGACTAAGGCCAGCGGCATGTCGGACCGCACGAGTGTGGCGAGACGTGGACTGAGCAGATTCAATCCAAAAGCGCTCAATGCCATCAATCCGGCCATGCCCCCGTAAGCAGCTGTTCCCGCGCGAAACAGTATGATTGCAATAGCAATTGCGGAAACGAGTGAGGGTAATCGCCATGCTACCTCCCACGATCGTGTCACCGCGAAGAGGGCGGCCGAGATCCAACCAACCAGTGGCGGCTTGGTGGCAACGTGATTGTCCGACGTATGCTGATAGAGCCAATGGCCCTCCTTAATCATTTCCAATGAAGTCGTCGCTTGCTTGGCCTGATCATATTCGTCGAGCTGCCACGGCAGATTGGTTCCAAGAAAGAGGACGAGCGTCAATGCGCTGACAACGCCGAGGACCATCAAGGAGCGGCGATCTACAGATCGCCGTTTGTTTAAGTCGGCGGCTTCCCAGCCGTCGCTCCTTGAGATTTTTTCCGCGCTCACGCTAGTTCCTGCACGATCGCACGCGCCGCTTGCATGCTCGCTCCGCCCTCGCCCAGGGTCGCGATGATTTTATCAAAATCTGAAATCATCCTCTCGCGTACGGCCGAATCGTCGATGAGACGCGCGGTTGCTTCGGTGAGCGCGTGCGGCCTCGCGTCGTGTTGAATGAATTCCGGCACCACCTCTTTGCCAGCCAACACGTTCGGCATGCCAAGATGTTTCACGCTTACGACCAGGCGGCCCGCGATGTAAGTCAGCCAGGAAACTTTGTAAACCAGAACAAAAGGTAAACGGAAGTAGGCCGCTTCCAACGTGGCGCTGCCAGACGCAACGATACCGGCGAATGCGCGCTGCATCAGTCCGGCGGCGTCCCCGACTTTGATCGTGGCATCGGCATCTTGCCGATGATCATCGCCTGGAAGCCGATGCCACAACCGACGAATCTCTTTTGCGAGCTCGGCGGACGCAGCCGAAATCTCGAAGCGCAAATTTGGCTTTGCCTTGCCAAGCTCGCGCGTCGTTTCAAGAAGGATCGGAAAAATCTTTGCGACTTCGCGACGGCGACTTCCGGGAAACAATCCGACCAAGTTGGGATCGCGTTCGACGTTTATCCGTTGTGCGCGCAAGCGGTCGACCATCGGATGTCCGACGAACTTCGTGCGCAATCCGGATTTATTATACAGCTCGGCTTCAAACGGAAAGATGCAGAGCATTAAATCGAGATGGTGCGCCATTTGCGTGATGCGACCGCGATTCCATGCCCAAACCTGAGGGCTAATGTAATAAATAATTTTTCGCCTGCTGGCTTGCTGACGGAGCGTCCGCGCCAGGCGCAAATTAAATCCCGGATAATCGATCAACACGATCGCATCGGGTTTGCACTTCTCGATCTCGTTAAGTGTCTGCCGGAATTGTTGACGAAAGTAACCAAGATGTTTAACCACTTCCCACAAACCGACCACGCCGGCGCTGTCGATCCAATTGTGAAATTGTTCCCCGGCAAGAACCTTCATTTGCGGCCCGCCCCGTCCAATAAACTGACAATCGCGAGACAATTCGCGCAATGAACGCATCAATGCGGCCCCATGATTGTCGCCGCTTGCTTCGCCTGCGACAAAATAGATGGTCTTAGGCACCTGGTTCGATCCGCTTCGTGATCTCGACGGCGAGTTCGAGTGCCGCCGTCGCTTGAAAACCGGAGACCCGCGGCGCGCGACCTGTACTCGCGCACTCAATGAAAGACATCAGTTGACGTTTCAGAGGCTCTTCGCGCTCAATTTCAACTTTTTCTCGCGTGATTCGTCCGCCTGTGCGCCGAAAAATCTCGCCGCTCTGATTTTGATAATCGAGCGAGAGGTAGGCGTCCTCCTGGAAAACGCGGATCTTGCGCATCCGCTCGGGACTAATGCGGCTGGACGTAATATTTGCCACGCAGCCGTTTTCAAACCGTATACGCGCGTTCGCGATGTCTTCGCCTTTGCTCAAAACCGGCACGCCGACCGCATCGATGTGCTGCACAGGCGAGCGCACGAGGTGCAAAATGATTTCAAGATCGTGGATCATGAGATCGAGCACCACGCCGATATCCGTGCTGCGGTCTGGGTAAGGGGAAAGCCGATGGGCTTCGATAAAGCGTGGATGCGTCAGGCGCGCTTCCAGCGCGCTCAAAATCGGATTGAACCGCTCGACATGCCCGACTTGTAAAACCAATCGATTGCGTGCGGCAAGCTCGGCCAACTGGCTTGCATTTGTCGTATTGTCGGTGATCGGTTTTTCGATCAGCAAATGTTTCCCGCGCTGCAGAAGCGGATGGGCAACTTCGTAGTGTGTGTTGGTTGGCGTCGCGACGGACGCGGCATCAATCATCTCCGCAAATTCCTCCAGCGATTTTGCTACCGTCGCGTGGTATTTCTTTGCGATCGTGCCAGCCCGGGCAAGATCGACATCGTATACCGCCGTGAACTCGGTTGACGGAATTTCACCGTAAAGTCGCGCGTGATTGCTCCCAATGTGGCCAACGCCAACAACGCCGATGCGCAATTTGTTCATTGTTTGCAGGGGGAGCGGTT
>JALYUC010000104.1 GCA_030853965.1 Verrucomicrobiota bacterium
GCACTGGCACATTCACTTTTTCAAACATGGTCGCAGCCTTGCGCGCGTCGATGAGCGCGACCTCCTGCGGCGTGGTGACGATAATCGCGCCGGAAAGCGCGACGGTTTGCACAATCGTAAGTTGGATATCGCCGGTGCCGGGCGGAAGATCGAGAACAAGATAATCGAGTTCGCCCCATTCGACCTGACGCAAGAATTGCTGGGTGTAACGCGTCACCATCGGCCCGCGCAAGATGGCCGGCGAAGCATCATCAAGCAGAAAACCCATCGACATCAGGCGCAGGCCATACTGCTCTATCGGGACGATCTTATTCTCTTCCGTAGCGACTGGACGCTCGCGCGTTCCGAACATCAGACTGATGCTCGGACCATAGATATCGCAGTCGCAAAGCCCGACGCGCGCTTCGCTTTGCTCGAGCGCCACCGCGAGGTTCGCTGCGACGGTTGATTTGCCCACGCCGCCTTTGCCGCTCGCCACCGCGATGACGTGTTTGATTCCCGGGATGCGCGTCGCACCCATGCCTGCTCCGGCGCCCGCGGGCGGCGCCTGGATGTCGATCAAAACCTTCGCGGTTTGGACACCACGCAAATCACGCAAAATTTTTTCTGCGTTGCTCTTGATCGTCGCCGGAATATTTGGGTCGTTTGTCGCTAGTGCGAGCTGCACAGTCACGTCGCCATTGTCGATGTTAACCGACTTGACCAAACCGAACGAAATGATGTCGCGCGTGAAGCCGGGATACTTCACCGACTTCAAGGCGGAGCGAATCTGGTCTTCGGAAACTGACATTATGGAAAGTTAGCGGATGCGCGAAATCAGTAAAGAATCGCTCGGAATCGCCTCGCAAAGCTGCTAAAATCGTTCAGTGGAAAAGACGATCAGAAAGTTCCGCAACTTTGCCGACGCGGCGAAGGCCGACCGCGAATTTTATGGCAAACTTTCGGGCAAGGAGCGTCTCGCGATCCTCTTGGAATTGAGCAAGCATGAACCTGAGCGCCGACTTGAGAGAGTTTATCGAGTTACTAAACTCCCGCGGCGTTGAATACGTCATAGTCGGCGCGCACAGCCTCGCCTTTCACGGGCGCCCGCGCTATACGGGAGACCTTGATATTCTTGTTCGGCCTTCTGACGAAAACGCGACAAAGCTCGCCGCAGTTCTGAAGGAATTTGGTTTTGGAGAATCCGGTTTCAAGAAAGCGGATTTCGTCGAGCCGGACCAGATGATTCAACTTGGTCGGGCTCCCCATCGAATCGATCTCTTGACCGGTATTTCTGGCGTAGAAACGGAGGACGCGTTCCGAACAAAGATTTCGACTGAACTGGCAGGGATGCCAGTGTTTGTCTTGAGCAAGGAACTCTTAATTCAAAACAAGCGCACAGTTGCACGGCCGCAAGACATCGCAGACCTCGATCATTTAGAAGGGGATTGATTAACCAATCGTCAACGGTCCTGATAATCGGTCGCTGTTCTAAATCTGGTCACTTATCACTGGCCGCTGCTCTTGGCAGCGGCTGGTCGCTGTTAGCCAAAGCATAAGCGGCCACTGCGACGATCGCGGAATTCTCGGCCAGTTCTTTCGGCACGATCTTGTCAAGCGTGTCCGCGGCGGTGTGATGGTAATTGAAATAAAATCTGCTGTCCTGGATTGGGCTGAAGGCAGGCACGCCGGCGTCTTCCATTGGTTCGATGTCAGCGCCGCAATGCTCAACCATTGTGAGCATGCCTGCGCCTGACGCTTCCAGGACGTCCGCGACTGGTCCCAACATCGCTTTCACTTCGCGCTTTCCCGCGATGTTAAGTCCAAGCGGATGTCCGGCGCCGCCGTCAGTCTCCATCGCGGCGAAATGGTTACCGAAATCTTTCTCATGACCCTTCGCGTATGCTTTCGATCCCATCAGACCATTTTCCTCGTTCATCCACGCGATCACCCGGATCGTTCGCTTGGGTCGCAGCTTAAGTTTTTGGATAAGATTGGCCGCTTCCATGGAGACTGCGACGCCGGCGCCATCGTCGATCGCGCCAGTGCCCAAGTCCCAGGAATCCAGATGCCCGGACACAACCACAATTTGCTCCGGATGTTCGGTGCCTTTGATGTCGCCGATCACGTTGTAACTCTCAACTTCCGGCAAAGTTTGTGGCGTTAGCAGTAATTTAATCCTCACCGTTCCCTGCCGAACAAGATCGACAATCATGTCCGCATCCTCCGCCGTGATTGCGCCCGCCGGAATCTTCGGCGCGTCGTCCGCGTATTTTGTTAGCCCGGTGTGGGGCAATCGGTAATCCGCCCCGCCGACCGATCGAATCAAGCAGGCAATTGCTCCCTGCCGCGCCGCAGCGCTCGGTCCGGCGCCGCGAGAAATGACGGCTCGTTCATAGGCCGCCCCGCCGCGTCCCACCGCCGCCATTTGTTTATCAAACGGATAGTTAAAAACCACGATCTTGCCCGCGACTTTTTCCCGAGGCAGCGCTTTCAATTCGTCAAAATTTTTCACTGCGACTACTTCAGCGGTGATTCCTTCTGGCGGAGTCGCCACACTCGCGCCGAGCGCGCAAAGCATAATCTTCTGCGTCGTGTTCTCGGCCATTCCAGGCCATTGGACGAGCGCCGCCGTTTCTTCACCGCGTACCCAATGCGGTACCATGACTTTCTCCAACTGGACTTCGCAGCCAATTGCTTTTAACTCGCCCGCCACATACTCAACCGCCTTCGCCGCCTGCGCCGATCCGCTCAAACGCGGTCCGATGTTGTTCGCAAGGTGCGCGACCTGTTTGTAGGCGTAGTCACTGGCCAAGGCTGCCTGTTGCAACCGTTTCAAATCCGCCAGCGTTTGCGCGGAGAAAACAATCGGCGTCGCCGTCGGAGTCGGCGTTGGTGAGAATGTGGTCGGTTGTCCGTAGCTGCTCGCAACTAAACAGAACAAAAAGACAAAACGCATCTGTGTTATCCGCGATATCCGCGGTTCAAGTTGTCCGGCCTTCTTCCAAATCAAACAACTGCCCCATCGTCAGGATGTCGGCGCGATCGGTAATGCCGAGCTTTTGTTTCTGCGCTTCGAGCGTGGGCGTGGCGAAATCGTTCCAGCCGAATTTTCTCATGAATTCATTCCAGACCAGCAAATCGCCTTCGTTCGGTCGCCGGCCTTTCTCAAAACACCACTCCAGAATTTCCTCGTCCGTTCCGCCCTGCAACACGCGTTCGCGCAGATCGCGATAGTGCACGCGCAGAAAATTACAGCAGGCGGCGTCGGCCGTGCGTGGAGTGCCGAGATTCTTATGATAGTCCGGACCGAGGTCTCCGCGGGCATGCCGGCGGATCTTGTCGATCATCCGGGCGAAATACCTCATCCCGTTCGTCATCTCGTTGAGACTTTTTGGGTACGTGCTCACCTTTGAAAGTAATCGCGCGGCTGATCGCGTCGAGTAGCCGCTCCGCTCCTGACTTATTTCGTCTTGCTCAGTTCTCTAACGAACTCTTCCTGCATTGTTCGGAGCTTTTGCGTGAGGGGGTCAATCCGTACTTGTGTCAGCGCGCCCGCTTTCGCCATTACCGTCGGATTTTTATCCACAATCGCCTTGCCCGCGGGCGATTTATAAAAAGTGATGATCGCGTTGACCTCCTCTTGAGTGAAACTGTCGCGATAAGCTTGCACGTAGAAACTTTTCACTTTGGCCAGGGAAAGTTCTTCGCTCATCGTCGCGCTAAATTTCTTGCGAAAATTTTCTACCGCCGTCTTCTGTGCCGGGCTGAGTTCCTTTCCTTTCGTTGCCTGTTCCAGACCCTGTTCCATTCCTTTGGCTATGCCTTCATCCATTTGTTTCAAGGCCTGATTCAGGAGCCCTTCCAACTGCATCACATTCATCATTTCGTTAATCGACTGATCGGACGGCGGAGCGGCCTCTGCGACGAGCGCACAAGCAAAAACCAACGCGAAAGTGATTCCGTATTTCATAAAGTTCGCGACCGTACAGCCGCACGCGACAGAAGCCAAATCGGAAAAGCAAAACAGCCGGACCCTTTCGAGTCCGGCTGCTGTTGATTGAGTAGCGGGGGAGACGGCGTTGGCGCCGTCGCTACCAAATATTTCTTAGTAATCCATTCCGCCCATGCCGCCCATCCCGCCGCCACCTGGCATCGGAGGAGTCTTTTCCTTTTCAGGAAGCTCGGTGACGAGCGCTTCGGTGGTGAGCAACAGACCGGAGATCGACGCGGCGTTTTGCAACGCGCTGCGCGTGACCTTGGTTGGATCGACGATGCCGGCCTTCACCAAATCGGTGTACTCGCCGGTCGCAACATCGTAACCTTCGTTGCCTTTGCGTTTCTTGACTTCCTGGACGATGAGAGCGCCTTCCTGGCCCGCGTTGTCCGCGAGCTGACGGGTTGGCTCTTCGATGGCCCGGCGCACAATTTGCACCCCGACCGCTTCATCGCCTTCCAAGCCTTTCACGTTATCAAGCGCCTTTTGCGCGCGGATGAATGCAACACCGCCGCCAGGGACGATGCCTTCCTCAACTGCCGCACGAGTCGCATGCAACGCGTCTTCCACGCGCGCTTTTTTCTCTTTCATCTCCGTCTCGGTTGCGGCGCCGACATTAATGACGGCTACACCGCCCGCGAGTTTCGCGAGACGCTCCTGTAATTTTTCGCGATCATAATCGCTCGTCGTCTCTTCGATCTGACGACGAATTTGTGCGACGCGGCCCTTGATATCGACCTGCTTGCCTTCGCCTTCCACGATCGTGGTATTTTCCTTGTCGATCGTGGCGCGCTTGGTGCGGCCGAGCTCTTCGAGCTTCACGTTCTCGAGCTTGATCCCGAGATCTTCCGTGATGCAACGTCCACCGGTGAGTACCGCGAGGTCTTCCAGCATCGCCTTCCGACGATCGCCGAAACCGGGCGCCTTCACCGCGCAGACTTGTAACGTGCCGCGCAGTTTGTTCACGACCAAAGTCGCGAGCGCTTCGCCTTCCACATCCTCAGCAATAATGAGGAGCGGGCGACCGGCCTTCGCTACTTTCTCGAGTAACGGAAGCATGTCCTTCAAGCTCGAGATTTTCTTCTCGTGAATGAGGATATAAGGATTCTCGAGCACGGCTTCCATGTCTTCCGCGTTCGTGACGAAGTAAGGCGAGAGATAACCTTTGTCGAACTGCATGCCTTCGACGACGTCAAGGCTGGTCTCGATCGACTTGGCTTCCTCGACCGTGATCGTGCCGTCCTTGCCGACCTTATCCATGGCGTCGGCAATGATTTCGCCGATCGTCTTGTCCCAGTTGGCTGAAACCGTCGCGACCTGCGCGATTTCCGTGCGATCGCTGACTTTCTTCGAGATCTTTGCGAGCTCGGCCACAACGGCCTCAACGGCCTTGTTGATGCCGCGTTGCAACGATGTCGGGTTCGCACCCGCGGTCACATTGCGCAGTCCTTCTTTGTAAATGGACTCCGCAAGAACCGTCGCGGTGGTAGTACCGTCACCTGCGATGTCCGAAGTTTTCAACGCGACTTCGCGAACGAGCTGAGCACCCATATTTTCATACGGATCTTCGAGCTCGATTTCTTTCGCGACCGTCACGCCGTCTTTCGTGATCGTTGGGCTCCCGAATTTCTTGTCGAGAATGACGTTGCGACCGCTCGGTCCGAGCGTGGCCTTCACGGCCCTCGAGAGTTTCTCAATCCCGCGCAGCAACGCGTGCCGCGCATGTTCATCAAATTGTAATTGTTTAGCTGCCATAAGTTTTTTTCTCCTTCGATTAACCGATGATGCCGAGGATGTCGTCCTCGCGCATAATCAAATAGGACTCACCGTTCACTTTGATTTCGGTGCCACCATATTTTGAGATAAGCACCTTGTCGCCTTTTTTAACCGTGAACTCCACCTTCTTACCTTCTTCGTTCACTTTGCCGGTACCAAGAGCGACGACTTTGCCCTCTTGCGGCTTTTCCTTTGCGGTATCGGGAATAATGATCCCACCCTTTTTTGTTTCCTGCTCTTCAATCGGCTGCACCAGCACCCGATCTCCGAGCGGTTTTACGTTAACATTTGCCATAAGTTATCCTCTTACTCCTTCTGGTTTTTTGGGTTGAGCCGGCGATTGTCGATCTTGCGACAGCCACCGGCAAATTGGTTACTTCTTCTTGTCTTCGTCGACGACTTCGAACTCCGCATCGACCACGTCGCCATCACTGCCGCGTTTGCCTGCGCCTTGTTCGGTGCCGGGACGCGATTCCGTTTCCGGTCCAGGTTGCGGACCCGCTTGCGCGCCTTGTCCAGCTGACGCCTGCTTGTAAAGCTCGGCGCTGATCTCCTGGAACTTGTTCTGGAGATCGTCGTAGGTGCGCTTCATCGCATCGGTGTCGTTCTTGTTGATCGCCTCGCGCACCGCGGCGATTGCGTCTTCGACCTGCTTCTTCTTGTCGGCCGGAACCTTGTCGCCGAGATCCTTCAACTGCTTCTCGCTTTGATAAGCGAGCATGTCGGCGTTGTTCTTGATCTCGATCCCTTCCTTGGCCTTCTTGTCCTCTTCAGCGTGCGATTCGGCTTCACGCTGCATCTTATCGATTTCGTCTTTCGAAAGTCCGGAGCTACCGGTAATGGAAATTTTCTGCTCCTTGCCGGTGCCAAGGTCTTTGGCCGAGACATGCAAAATGCCGTTCGCGTCGATGTCGAAGGTGACTTCGATTTGCGGAACGCCACGCGGCGCCGGCGGAATTCCATCGAGATGGAACGTGCCGAGATTTTTATTGTCGCGTGAAAGCGGGCGCTCTCCTTGCAACACTTTGATTTCCACGCCGGGTTGATTGTCGCTGTAAGTCGAGAAGATTTGCGATTTCCTGGTCGGAATCGTGGTGTTGCGCGGAATCATGGGGGTAGCCACTCCGCCCGCCGTTTCAATCGCCAGCGTCAACGGCGTCACATCGAGAAGCAGCACGTCTTTGACGTCGCCCTTGAGCACGCCACCTTGAATCGCCGCGCCCACGGCGACGACTTCATCCGGGTTTACTCCCTTGTGCGGTTCCTTACCCGTGATGCTGCGCGCGATCTCGACGACTTTCGGCATGCGCGTCATGCCACCGACGAGCACGAGCTCATTGATTTCCTTCTCGGAAAGATTCGCGTCCTTTAAACACGCTTTCACCGGCGGAATTGTTCGCTGGAACAACTCATCCGTGAGCTGCTCGAGCTTCGAGCGCGTCAGCTTTTTCTGAATGTGTTTCGGCCCGCTCGCATCCGCCGTGACGAACGGCAGATTGATTTCGTATTCCTGCGTCGACGAGAGCGCGATCTTCGCCTTCTCCGCTTCCTCCTTGATGCGCTGGATCGCGTCCGGCTGCTTCGTTAAATCGATGCCGCTCTCCTTTTTAAATTCGCTGACGATCCAATCCATTACCTTCGCGTCCCAATCGTCACCGCCAAGGTGCGTGTCGCCGTTCGTCGCTTTCACTTCGAAAACGCCGTCCCCAATTTCAAGAACGGAAATGTCGAACGTGCCGCCGCCCAAGTCATAGACGGCGATTTTCTCGTCCTTCTTTTTATCAAGGCCGTAGGCGAGTGATGCCGCGGTCGGCTCGTTGATGATGCGCAGAACCTCGAGACCGGCGATTTTGCCCGCGTCTTTCGTCGCGTTGCGCTGCGAGTCGTTGAAATACGCCGGCACGGTGACGACCGCCTGCGTGATTTTCTCGCCGAGCTTCGCCTCAGCGTCGGTTTTTAGCTTCGCCAAAATCATTGCCGAAATCTCCGGCGGCGAAAATGTTTTCTTCTGCCCGTCCACGTCCACTTGCACATGGGCGTCGCCGTTAGCGGCCTTCACGATTTTGTACGGCACGCGCTGCTGCTCTTCATGCACTTCATCGAACTTCCGGCCCATAAAACGCTTGATCGAGAAAATGGTGTTCTGCGAATTCGTCACCGCCTGGCGTTTCGCCGCCTGACCGACGAGCCGTTCGCCGCTTTTTGTAAATGCAACTACAGAAGGCGTCGTGCGCGCGCCTTCGCTGTTTTCCAAAACTACCGGGTCGCCGCCCTCCATGACAGACATGCATGAATTGGTGGTGCCCAGATCGATACCTAAAACTTTAGCCATTTAAGACAATCCTCCTGCGAAGTCTTAAGCAAACCATATTCCCGCGCTATCGAGCGAAGGACCCGTTCGTTTACAGGCACTTATGCAAGATCGACATTTCAACTGAGCGACGCTGTGTCTCACTTGGCTTTGTTGCTTGCGACAATGTCGCGCAAACTGGGCCAAACCTTAGCGCCGGCGGGGCCTGCCATGCCGTAGCTTTCGCGTAGGCAGGTATATCACCTGCTTTGGCCAAAACTATGCAACCTGCGGCGGCGCGCCATGACATCACGTTCGCTTGCACTCATTGTGCTTCTGCGCTGGTTGTCGATGCCGCCGCTGCCGGAATGACCTTACCATGTCAAAGGTGCGGCAAGCCTACCTTGGTTCCGGACAGCCGTTCAAAAGAAGGACCACTTCCGGCCCAAGTTGAAACGCGCCTCTCTGAGTTGCGAAGGCAATTAAGAGAAAACGAATCGCAACGCACTGAAATCACCGGCTACATCAATCAGCACAGCATTCAATTGCATCGCTGGCAGCTTCGTCTCCAAACATTGAATCAGCGCAAAAAAGAGTTGGACGACGAGCTGCGCAAAACCAGCTGATTGTGACATCGGCATCTTGCCGGTGAATTACTAAACATCGGCTGGAAGTCGATGCCACTCTCTGTACTTTTTCGCGTGCGCGAGTACCACGAGCTCCTTCGCCTTGTCCTCGATCAAGGCCAGCCGCGCGACGATCGCACTGGCACCGGCACGTTGTCGATCTTTGGCGCGCAAGCGCGGTTTGATCTACGCGAGAAATTTCCGCTGCTCACGACAAAGAAGCTCCATCTTAAATCGATCATCTACGAGCTACTTTGGTTTTTGCGTGGTGACACCAATGTGCGCTATCTCCACGAACATGGCGTCTCGATTTGGGATGAATGGGCTGACGCCGAAGGAAATCTTGGGCGCGTTTACGGCGCGCAATGGCGCGATTGGCGTGGCGAGAACGGCGTCCGGGTCGACCAGATCGACAAGGTCATCTCGGAAATTAAGAAAAATCCGCAGAGCCGTCGCTTAATCGTGAACGCGTGGAACGCCGCCGAAATTGAAAAAATGGCGCTGCCACCCTGTCATGTCCTCTTTCAGTTTTACGTTCAAGACGGCGAACTAAGCTGCCAAC
>JALYUC010000135.1 GCA_030853965.1 Verrucomicrobiota bacterium
CCGGAATTGTTTTCAGCCGAAGTGTGCGCGTGGCGGGCGACGAGCTTGATGAAGCGATCGTGCAATACATGAAGCGTGCTTACAACTTGATGGTGGGCGAGCGCACGGCGGAAGAAATTAAAATCAAAATCGGATCGGCCTATCCGAGTGAAAAAGAAACAAGCGTGGAGGTGAAAGGCCGCGATCTGGTCGCGGGATTGCCGAAGACATTGATGATCACTTCCCAGGAAGTGCGGGAAGCATTGCTCGAACCGATCTCGACCATTGTCGACTCGGTGCGGATCACGCTGGAGCGTTGTCCGCCGGAACTTTCGGCTGACCTGGTTGATCGCGGATTGGTGTTGGCGGGCGGCGGCGCGTTGTTGCGCGGCTTCGATAAACTTTTGAGCGAGGAGACTGGTTTGCCTGTCCATGTCGCGGAAGATCCGCTAAGCGCGGTCGCAGAAGGAACGGGCAAATGCCTCAATGAAATTAAATTTTTGCGTCAAGTGGCTTCTTCGGATCGCACCTGGCGTTAACGAACTCGGAATGCAGAATGCGGAATGCGGAATTTTTGATCCGCAGTTGATACTCGTCCCTTTCATTCCGACTTCCGACTTCCGACTTCCGAATTCGCAATGAGCCGCACGAGCATCATCGCGCTCATTATCTTTGTGATCGCAGTCGGCTACCTGCTCAGCTTCGGCGCCGACAGCACGCGTAAATTGCAATCGGGTTTTTACCAGCTCATCTCGCCTTTTCTCAGGAGCGGATCGGGTTTGGAAAAACAAATCACATCCGTGCGCAGTGGTTTGAAATCGCTCGAGGATCTGGAAAAAGAGAATGCGGCTTTGCGTGTGGAAAACCGTTCGCTGCGCGCGACCAATGAAGCTTTGCGCGACGTGGAGCACGAAGTGAATCGCTTGCGCCACGCGCTCAACTATCGGACGCGTTCGGAATTCAAATTGGTGCCGGCGCAAATTATCACGCGCGACTCGGCGACATGGTGGCGCACCGTGACGATTAATCGTGGTCGTGATGACGGAGTCGAGCCGGAGATGCCGGTGTTGACCGATGAAGGATTGGTGGGAAAAACCACTACCGTGAGCGCAAACATTTCTGTCGTCCTCCTGGTTTCGGATGAAAACTGTCGCGTCGCAGCGACGGTCGAAGGCACGCGTGAGCAGGGAATCGTAACGGGCGAACGTGTCGCGGGCGCGATTACACCAATGCTGAATCTCAATTTTCTTTCCAAACAAGCCGATCTAAAGACGGGGCAAAAAACCTATACCTCTGGCGTGGGCGGGGTTTTCCCTTCCGGGTTGCTTGTCGGGACGGTTCAAACATTTCGTGTGCGCGAACTCGATGGTCAGGCGCGGCTGGCTTCGGCTGTCGATCTTGCGCGTTTGGAGGACCTCTTTGTAGTGACGGGACACAAATGATTTTCTTTTTCGTAATGCTGTTTCTTGTGCTCGTGGCGCAGGTCGTCGAATTGTTTCTGCCCACGCTGGACTGGATGTATGGCGCGCACATTTACGTTGTGCCGGTGATTGTTTTCTACGGCGCAATGGCGCTGCCGCTCTGGCTCGTGCTCGCGCTCGCCTTCTGGGCCGGTCTCTTGCTCGACGCGCTTACCGTCCAGGTGATTGGTCAGCGAGTTGAAATCGCGTTCGGATGGTCAATAATCCTTTACGCTGTGCTTGCTGGAATCATGCATGGCCTCAGGCCACTCTTTGCGCGAGGCCGTTGGGAAGTTCATTGCGTTCTGAGCGGCGTCTGCACTTCCATTATTCTGCTTGTCCAATATCTCATGATTAGTTTTCGACGCGGTTCGATTTTCTTCACACGTGAAGTGTGGTGGCAAATCGGTGGCCCTGGTTTTATTGCCATGTTGATGGCTCCACTCATTTTTTGGATGTTGCACTGGCTCGGTCGCGCGACGGCTGCGCCCTATCTTCCGGAAGAAGGTTACGAATGAATCGACGCCGGCTGGACCCACGGCTGCGCATCCAGGTGCTCGCGTTGGTGATGTTGCTTGGTCTTGGCGCCATCGTCCTTAAGCTTTGGCTGGTGCAAGTGG
>JALYUC010000116.1 GCA_030853965.1 Verrucomicrobiota bacterium
AATTATCTTCTGCTGATCCTTCAGTTGCTGCTGCAGCACTGTCACGGTTTCGGTGAGCGCCTGAACTTGTTGCCGCAACATTTCAACATCAGACGCCGCAGCCGGTATGGAATTTGATGGCGCGGCATCCTGCGCGGAAACGATCGCGACCGGCGAGATCATCACCAGCGCGACCAAAATAAATCTTTTCATGAAAACTCCTGATCAAAAACTCGGGCACGATCTGCCCACACACTGCTTGCGTTCGACGCGCATTGGATCGGCGGCGCAAGGAACGCGCGCACGCCGCCCCCGCTCCTCGCGGGAACGAACCAACGGTCAGGAGTTTTGCGGAGGCGCGTGCTCGAAAACACTCGCGCCAAGAAAAAGCGATTGAACCCACTGCGGGGTTAACGCTGGAATTTTCGAAAATTGAATTGTCGGAGCCGGCCCGCTTACGAGCGGTGCGTGAAACGAGTGCTCGTAACCGCCCGATGCAACAAACGTTACCGCGCAATTATGCTGGAGTCGATTGGCGGCGGGATGGATCCGCTCGTGCAATCGCGGCGAAACGCTGAGCGCCAGCGTCCAGAGAAAAGCAAGGAGGACGCAGCCGGAGACAAAAGTGCGGCCGAGATTCGTACGAGAATGCGGGAGCGCGTTGCCCTTCATTGCGACGCGACATTCTGACCACCACGGGAATCGCGCAACAAGTTTCTGTAAGATCGACATGAGCATTTGGGTGTAGCGCTGCTCGTGCCAGGGAAGAGACGCCGTGAACACGCTTGCCACAAGCGCCTCTACAGCTTACCAATCCCGCCAACGTGCAATGTTAGGTCCGGCAAGAATCTATTTCCTCATCTTTGGCGTCCTCACCATCGTCGGCGGAGTTATCGGCTACGTGAAGGCGGGTAGCATGCCCTCTATCATCGCGGGCTCGATCACGGGAATTTTGCTCGTCATCGCCGCATGGCTTTTGCCCGAGCATCATGCCGCTTGTCTGGTCGCGGCAGTGGTCATTTCGCTGGGGCTGGCTGCGCAATTTGTTCCGAAATTCATCCGCACGGGCAAAGTGATGCCGGCCGGGATGATGTCGATCTTGAGTGTGATTGGCGTCGTCATCGGGCTTGTGGCGTGGATGAGAAAATAAATCATAGGTGGCCAAACTTCCCGTGAGAACGTGGCGACGGCTCGTGCTTTTTTTAATGGTCGCGCTCTTTTTCTTGATCGTTTATCGCTGGATCTCGCTCGAACGTTTGCAGCGTTATGCGCCTCCGCC
This sequence comes from Verrucomicrobiota bacterium, assembly GCA_030853965.1. Lineage (GTDB taxonomy): Bacteria > Verrucomicrobiota > Verrucomicrobiia > Chthoniobacterales > UBA10450 > JALYUC01. Next base: position 1,259 of record JALYUC010000116.1, read on the forward strand.
GGAAGTAAGCGCAACGCCCTCGCCAGAACCGACTCCGACGCGACCGCCGGTGATCAGCGGAAGACTCGAGACCGGGAAGATATTCAATGGCATCACGCTACACGCGACGGTCGACACGCCACCAGGTGTGGACGCCTCGACCGAGCGAGTCGATCCGCAAAGTTATGTTCTCGATCTAAAGTTGCAGGCGCGGCTGCCCGCGCCCAATAAAACAATCGAGGAACTGGCCAAAGTAAGCCCGCAATTGCCGACCCTGTTGCCCGGCTTGGCGGCGATGTTATCTCCCGAATCCGTCTCGCCACTTTTCGCCGACCTTTACGGCACAAAAGTGAAATTATTGCGCGAAAATCTTAACCGGCTGGATTTACTGCTCTCGCGGCACAATTTTTACGATTGCCAAACGGTACTCCGATTGCAGCATCCGCAAAGCCATCGCAAAGCGCTTTTGCTTCAGGCCGACATGGATGTCGACGCGGACGGCTCCGACTCCGATCGAATGCCAGCCGGGAGTGGCGCGCCGACGAATTTCAAACCATTCACCAGCTACAAGTGGACGAAGAAAACGCCTGTGCCGAACCCTTATCTTCCCGCGATCGAGGAGCGATTGAAGCGCGCGGAAGATGAATCGGCGCAACGAACGGTTACGGCGGAGCGCAAGCGTGACTTGCGTGCCGCGATCGCGCAGCTGCGCGAAGAGGTGGCAACGCTTAAAAAATATAGTTTTCTGATCGGCGCGACCGACCCCTATATCGTGATTCCGTCCATTTTCTCGCGCGCCGGCGCCGCTAAGGTCGGCGATTATGCGGTGGTTGTTTTCGGCGACCGACTTTATCCCGCGATCATCGGCGACATCGGTCCAAACGATAAAGCAGGCGAAGCATCGCTGCGCATCGCCAAAGAGATCAACGCACTCTCCACGCCTTACAGTCGACCCGTCAGCGATCTAAAGGTTACGTATTTGATTTTTCCCGGAACAGCCGAGACACCGTTTGGCGCACCGGATTTGGACAAGATTCAAGCGCGCTGCCGGGCGCTGGTGGATGAAATTGGCGGCACGACGGTGACGCTGCATCACTGGGAAAATATCATTCCGCCACCGCCCACTCCCACACCGACGCCGTCATCTGTGCCCTCGGCGACGCCCGGTTCATCGACAATTCCATCCGCCACGCCATCGGCGACATTCGCATTTCCAATTGCGAGTCCGGGGGAAACTGCTTCTGCAACGCCGGCGCCACTCGCCACGGCGACACCGTAACGCTGTCGTTACGCGTCCGGCGGAGGCATCGGCAGAAACGGCTGAACTGGCGGAACAAAAGTTCTTCGTCGCTCGAAAATTACGCGGCGTGTGCGGCGATGCGAAGGTTCGGGAGCGTATTGTACGCTCGAGGGTGGTCTTACGAGCGTGGTATCGCCTGAGGGCAACCCCAAGATCCAGCGCCCATCAGGAGCTGTGCCGAGAAATTGTGCGTGAAACGAACCTGAACCTTGTGGCAACGAAGAAATGAACGAACGCGATTGGTAACGGGTCGATCGCGTGGTCGCCACGTTTCTTCGACGTGCAGAACGTTCGCTTGTGGCAGCCTCTGATTTAGTTTTGTCGTGTTGCTTCGAGGCAGTGCGACTCGAAGCGGAAGATTTGGTCGAAGCCGTGGAGCGCGACGGGGTCGCGGCATCTTGCGATTCGACTTTACCGCCGGTATCCGCGTTCTCTTCGGCCAGCTTTGGTTGTGCATTTGAACCGGCCGCCCGGGTCCAGACAGTGTCGGGACCTTCAGTCGGCGGTTCAGGTTCCGCCACAGGAGTAATGGCAGTAATCTGATTAGAAGAAGCGTTCGGCGCAGCCGTGACCACAGACCCAGAGGAGGCGGACATCGGCGCATTCTCTGGCGGAGCGGATTGCGAAACTGGCGATGGCGGCACCGCGGGCGTGTTTTGATTTGCATTTGCTACCGCTGGTGGGGAAACCGGTAAGGGCTGATTCGAAATCGCCGGGGTTGATTGAACAGACGCCGTGTTCACTTGGTTCGAGCTCGCCGGAGATGGCGGCAACACCGGAGCCGGGATGGGCGAACTATTTTTGACAACGGGGGTCGCCGGACTTTCCGGCACACCTACGGGTACGCCGATCGCAGCGTCAGGATTTCGATGCAAAATCACACTAATAAGATCTTCCGGTAAAAAAACTGCACCAAGCGCGGTCAACGTGAGCAGGATCGCGGCAACCGCCACCGCCCGGCGCGGCCACAAAGCGCGCGGACGCTCGACTTTCTTCGTAGTCACGGGAACGAGTGGAATGCCGAACTTGCGGGCGATTTCTTGTCGCCGCTCCACTTTCGTTATGGCTTGACGAATCGCTTCCTCGAATACCACCGGATCTTGCGGGCGCTCATCGGGATTATCACGCAACATGTGCGCCAGTAGATCTCGGATCGGTTTGGGAAACCGCCTGATCTGTTGCAAGCGCGATTCGACCGAATACTCGGAGCCGCTCAGCAAAAAACACATGGTGGCGCCGAGAGAATAGATTTCTGACCGAAAATCCACTGTTCCACTTTGCAATTCCTCCGGGCTGGCGAACTGGGCCGCGGCCGCGGGAGTTGCTCCGCGAGTGAGGTCAAGCGGTAGGCCGGCCAGGCCGAAATTCGTCAGCTTCACAAACGGCCAACCGCCCTCCGCAGTTTGTCCCGGCACAATTATGAGATTGGGCGGTTGAATGGCGCGATGCATGAGACCGTGAAATCTCGCCGCACGGAGCGCGCTAAGGACTTGCAAGGCGATTCGCAACACCGCTTCGGGCGGCATCGGTCCATGCGCCGCGATCCAAGAATCAACCGTCTCCCCATCGAGATACTCCGAAACAAATACGAAGTGATCGTCCTCCACACCGAAGCCAAGAAGCTTGGTGATATTGACGTGATCGAGCACGCGAGCTGTGAGCGCCTGCTTTTCAAACTCCTCCCGCGCGGCGGGTTCTACCTTCGCAACCGGGATGCGCTTAATGGCAACGGTGTCGTTAAATCGAGTGTCTACAGCTTTGTAAGTAACCAACTCCTCGCTGCGGCTGAGTTCCACCGGAGATCCATCCTCTTGGCAGAGGCGGTAATGTTCCAAAAAAGTTGTCCGTTCCATAGTTACTCTTCGCGTTCTCAGCAAGTCATCCCCTAAAGACTATTCGGTTTAGGAGTTGCGTTAGGACTTAGACTGAGGCCGCCTGAAATCATTCGTGCCAATTCCGGCTAACGGTCGGCTCTTATACTAACAATCCAACGGACGGCAAAGTTGCGGACCGCGTAAAGGGCTTCGCCCCACGCGGCCAGTGCGCTAATAAAAAAATCAGCCCCGTGAGGCGAAGCCTTTTTACGTGGCTACCCCGCTTGGATTCGAACCAAGAATAACGCCTCCAAAGGGCGCTGTGTTACCGTTACACCACGGGGTAATGGGAATTGGATTTTAGATTGGCGATTTTGAGTTAAATCGCAATTGGCAAATCGCAGCGCACAATCGTGCGCGATTTACTCAGAGGCAGGTCTTGGGAGCCGAATATCGACGGTGGTCCCTTTGCCTTGCACACTCGCAACGCAAATCTTTCCACCGTGTGCTTCAACGATGGATTTTGCGATGGCCAGGCTCAGGCTGCTGCGGTGCGTGTGATTTCGAACCCCAAATGGCTCAAAAGCCTTTGCCAACAATTCCGGGGCAATGCCTGCCCCTGTGTCGGAAATGCGCAACGCGATCTGATCGTGCACGCGGTCTGCGGTGATGGTGAGATTACCGCCGCCGGCCATCGCTTCAGATGCATTCTGGATCAAACTACACAGTACGCGCATCAACCGCGGAAGATCGACAAGAAGATTCCCCTCATAGCGAATGTGTTTAATGAGCTCGATATCTTTGCGGGGTAAAAGCCCAAGCGATTCGTGATCGAGCTTGTCAAACAATTGCCCGATCGAGATGTACTGTTTGTCCAGAGCGACACAACCGCGGGCGTAGTCGAGCAGGTCCTGCGCGCTGGACAGTAGACCGTTTACTGCGTTGCCTAGCATCTTGCTCAAGTCACGCAGCCGAGTGTCCGTGATCTCACTCCTGATCAGATCGGAACAGCAGCGCGCGATGCAGACCGGATTCGTGAGATCGCGCAAGATCGAGTCCGCCACAGCATCAACCACGCGCAGCCGCTCCGTGCGCAACACTTCATTCATGAAATATGTGTTCACCCCACGCATTCTTTCGTTAACTGAGCGCAGAAAATTGAGGTGAATCTGAGTGGGCGCCAGTTCGAGGATTTGTTGAAATGTTTTTTCTTTGACCGTGCCAAGAACGCTCGCCTCCGTCGCGACGGCCGTCGTCGAGCGCGGTTCTTTTTCGAGCAGTGCGGTCGCTCCAAAAAAATTGCCCGATTCGACAAAGCCGATCGTGTCGGGTACGCCGGCACCCCCGCGCCTGGAGATCCTTACGCAGCCTTTGCCAACGAGATAAAGTGAATTGCCCGGGTCACCTTCGCGAAAGACAATTTGATTCGTGCGCAGCTGAAGAATTCCAAGCTGCGGGCCTATTTCCTTGAAAATTCTGGGCTTCACGCCGTCGAACAGACGGTTTCGCGAGAACTGCTGAAAGGGGCGAGCGTGCTGGACGGAGCGCATCGGGACGAATCACATCACCGCTGGGACACCGTTGGAGCCGGAACATCCACGAGAATACTTCACGCTAGCCAGCGTAGAACGAACATGGCTCACGATCTCATCTGGGGCGATCGGCTTACGCAGGAAACCCGCTAATCCGGCCGACATTAAGCGATCGAGTTTGTCCTGCTGGACAAAACCGGTGCATAAAACGATTGGCAGATCGGGGCGGATTTCTCGCACGCGATTGAAGGTTTCCTCGCCGTTCATAAACGGCATCGTGAGATCGAGAAGAATAAGGTGATAGCCGTGCGGACACTGCCGGACCAAATCGAGACATTCGAAGCCAGACTGTGCTGTCGTAACCTGAAATCCCGCTTCGGATAGGACTCGCTTGACGAGCATAAGCGCCATCTCTTCGTCATCTACTATGAGAATGGACTGCTTCGTTGAGCTCGGCGTGGAAGTGTTTTTCGGCTGCTTTACGAATCCCGCGAAGTCGGGATGCATGGCCATTTTCTTATTTGTCCCGCCAGCCTGCTCCACGAGATCGGCAGCCACTTTTTCCGCGCGTTCGATGCTCGTACGCAGCATCGCCAGATATTTTTCCGAACCGTCGCTCCCTTCCCAAACATTTTCGATGAGCGAACTCGTGCCCGAGATGATCTGCAATAAGTTGTTCAGCTCGCTACTCGCCTTGGAAAGAGGGGATTCCGCCGATGGCTTGTGCGATTCAGGGTCGGTGGGCAAACTCATTCTTCCTTATTCGGGGTTAATGAGTTGTCTTTTGAGCAGCCGGAGTGCCTGCGTGCTTCAAAATCTCAAAAAATATCTGAACCCTGTTGTGTCAACTCGGCGCACCACGACTAAGATCGACATAACGGGGGTCGCAAGAGCGTTTTGCGAGGGAAGAATCTGTCGGAATCGCGACTCGCAAATCGATGGAAACGGCCTATATTTTGGGTTCCACCTATGAAGGCACTCACGGTCGATAACCTCCACGCAACGATCGCGGACAAGAAGATCGTTCGCGGCCTGAGTTTGTCCGTTCCACGTGGTGAAGTGCACGCCATTATGGGCCCGAACGGCTCCGGCAAAAGCACCCTGGCCAAGGTCCTGGCGGGTCACCCCGATTACAAGGTGATCCAGGGCAAGGTCACGATGGATGACGAAAATCTTCTCGAACTCGAGCCGGATGAACGGGGACGACGGGGGCTGTTCCTGGCCTTCCAATACCCAAGCGAAATTCCGGGCGTGACCATCGCGAATTTCCTTCGCGCCGCGGTGCAGGCGCGCCTGCCAGAAGGGGAGGAATTGGAGGCTACTGAGTATTACGCAAAGCTTTACGAAAAGATGGAATTGCTCGGGATGGATCGTTCCTTCACGTCACGTTCCGTAAACGAAGGATTTTCGGGCGGCGAAAAGAAACGCACCGAAATTTTGCAGCTTGCCATGCTCGAACCGAAATACGCCGTGCTCGACGAAACCGACAGCGGCCTCGACATCGACGCGCTTAAAACCGTTGCGCACGGAGTGAACGCTATGCGCGGACCGAACATCGGCATTCTTTTGATCACGCACTATCAGCGACTCTTGAATTATATCGTGCCTGATCACGTGCATGTGATGGTAGCCGGTCGTATAGTGCGGAGCGGACGCAAGGAACTCGCGCTCGAACTGGAGGAACGCGGTTATGATTGGGCTCGCGAGGAAAGCCACGAAATGGCAGTTCACTAAGATCAACAATGAAAACTGAAACTTCAGCGGTCGACATAAATAGGAACATCGGAAATTTTTCTTACGACATCGCGCATGCCTACGATGCCGGCACCGGCTTGTCCGAGAAAACCATTCACTATATTTCCGACGTCAAAGAAGACCCCGATTGGGTTCGGGAATTTCGGCTCAAAGCCCTTAAGATATTTCTGGAGAAACCGATGCCGACGCATTGGGCGAGCAAAGATCTCGAGGCAATCGATTTCGACAAGATCCGGTATTATTTAAGTGGAGGCACGCAGGCCAAGCGGACCTGGGAAGAAGTGCCCGAGGACGTGAAGCGCACGTTTGAGCGACTCGGCATTCCCGAGCAGGAACGCAAATTTCTCGCCGGCGTGGAAGCGCAGTTCGACAGCGAGGCGGTTTACTCAAACATCAAGAAAGCCGTCGGCGAACAGGGAGTAATATTCGTTGGGTCGGCCGAGGGGTTAAAGAATCATCCGGAGATTTTCCGGAAATGGTTCGGCAAGATCATCCCTATCGCCGACAACAAATTCAGCGCGCTGAATTCTGCCGTTTTCAGCGGCGGCTCGTTCATTTATGTGCCGCCCGGTGTGAAGGTGAAGCATCCACTCCAGGCTTACTTTCGCATTAACGCTGAAAACTTCGGTCAGTTCGAGCGCACGCTCATCATTTGTGATGAAGGGTCGGAGCTGACTTACATGGAAGGTTGCACCGCTCCGAAGTTCAACACCGCTACCTTGCACAGCGCGGTCGTCGAGCTCGTCGCGCTCAAAGGCGCCAAGCTCCAATACATCACCGTGCAAAACTGGAGCGAGAACGTTTTCAATCTTGTCACCAAGCGAGGGCTCGCGCATGAAGACGCCCAAGTGAAATGGATCGATTGCAACATCGGCTCGCGTCTGACCATGAAATATCCCGGCGTCATCATGAAAGGCCGGAAAGCGCGCGGCGAAGTTCTTTCCATAGCGCTAGCTAACAATGGCCAACATCAGGACACCGGCGCGAAAATGATTCACGCCGCCGATGAAACAACTTCGAACATTATTTCGAAATCGATTTCAGTCGGGACGGGGCGCGCCACTTATCGCGGCCTTGTGCACGTGCCGAAGCATCTTAAGAATTGCAAGAACAACACAGAGTGCGACGCGTTGCTTATCAACGCCTCCTCGCGCACCGACACGTATCCCACAATCACTGTGCGCGGCACCGGAAACGCCGTGCAGCACGAAGCCAGTGTCAGCCAGGTGAGCGCCGAACAAATTTTCTACATGCAGCAGCGAGGCCTGAGCGAAGCGCAGGCCATGAGCTTGAGCGTAAACGGGTTTGTGAACGATCTCGTCCGCCAATTCCCCATGGAATACAGCGTCGAGCTCAAACGCCTCATCGAGCTGGAGATGGAAGGCTCGGTCGGATGATCGATTGTCGATCTTCGACGATTGATGAACGGAATCATTCCTGCTAAACAACGGATATGCCTTTAGTCGCGAGCAAACCGAAGGGAAAGAAATCAAACGTCGTTGCGGATGCGACAGATCGACTTCTGCGAGCGACCAAAGAAAAAATGCTCAAGGAAAAAGGCCGGATCGATTACGACAAGCTGGAGCGTGAAGGTTTCAGCGCGGAGATGATCGCCCGACTGAAAACGCTTTAGTCGAACGTTAACGATTGCGGCGCAATTCCATAAACTCTTTGATCGAGAGTCCAAGTAAGGGCGCGGCTCTGCGGGCAATCTCCAGCGCTTCAGAATAAGGCACTGAGCCGCTGAGGGCGCGGACGATTTGAATCGTACTCATGCCGGCGAGGCGAGCCAATCGAATCGCTTCCTCGATGTCGGTGTAGCGAAGCACAATGAGTTTTCTTAGCGACAGCGAAGTAGGCGAGCGAGGTAATTCTCGCCCGGCCCACTGCTGCGAAGACAGTTGCTCTATCCGTCGGTCGGTGATTGGTTTTAGATCCCCGTTTTGTGATGAGTAGAAGCGAATCAACAACGATTGACCTGCCGACCGCATCGGTCCTTGCCGGGCCGGTGGAGTCGCGCGATTTTCCCGATTGGTTTCGCGAGCAACAGCGCGCAGCTTGGAAACAATTCGAAGCGCTCCCCAAGCCGACCCGCAAAGATCAGCTCTGGCGATTTGCCAATATCGATCTTCTCGATCTTACGCCGTTCAAGTTCGGAGGCGGATTGAGCGATGACGATCGCACCGCGATTCTCGAACAATCGCGCGGGCTGGATGAAGTCGCAGCGCGTTTGATCTTCGTTGGCGATCAGCTCATCGAACGCGACGTCATTTCCGATCAACTGAAGAAGCGCGGCGTCATCTTTCAACCGCTCGAGCGTGCCATGGTCGAACATGTCGATCTTTTCCGGAGACATTTCATGTCACAGCCGGCAGTTCTTGGCTCGGCCAAGTTCGCGGCGCTGCATCAGGCATTGGTTTCGTCCGGAACATTTCTTTACGTACCGCGCGGCGTTGAGATCGAATTACCGATCGAGATTTTCCATTGGTTGCACGGGGAGAACGCCTCCGTTTTCCCGCACTTGCTTCTGGTTACGGACGAACTTGCCAAAGTCACGGTGATCGAGCATTTCCGTTCGGTAGATCGACATCGGGAAAAAGAAAAACCCGCAGGGTTTGCCTGTGGAGTGAACGATCTGATCGCCGGCCCGGGTGCGAAAGTGACTTACGTGTGCGCGCAAACCTGGGGCGAAAATGTTCGCGCGCTGCAGATGAACACGACCACCGTCGATC
>JALYUC010000149.1 GCA_030853965.1 Verrucomicrobiota bacterium
CATCGCACGCGCCCTCGCCGTCGAGCCGGAGATCATCCTGATGGACGAGCCCTGTTCCGCGCTCGATCCGATCGCGACGGCGAAAATCGAAGAGCTCATTCATCAATTGAAAACGGAATACACGATCGTGATCGTCACGCACAACATGCAGCAGGCCGGCCGCTGCTCCGATCATACCGCGTTCTTTTATCTCGGGCGGCTGATTGAGTTCGGGCCGACCACGAAGATTTTCACAAATCCGAGCGAACGGCAGACGGAAGACTATATCACCGGTCGGTTCGGCTAATAAAGAATGATCGCGCAAAAGCATATCCTCGGGAACTTTGACGAAGCGCTCGCCTCACTCCGCAACAACGTGTTGATGATGGCTGGACTGACCGAGCGCAGTCTTGATTGCGCGATCAAGGGGTTGCTCGACCGCAATGATGATTTGTGCGCTAACGCCATTGCGGATGACGAAGAGATCGATCAACTGGAAAAGCAGGTCGACAAGGACGGCGTTGATTTGTTGCTGCGGTTTCAACCGGTCGCGTCCGATCTGCGGCGCGTCGTTTCGGCGATGAAACTTTCGCCCAACATCGAGCGCGTGGCTGACCAGGCAACAACGATTGCGCGGCGCGCACGCAAATTGAATCGGCATCCGTCGTTGCCAGAAACGGATTTGATCCGACCGATGTACCAACATGCTTTGTCGATGTTTAAAGACAGTATCGATGCTTTTGTCCGCGAAGATGCGGACTTGGCCCGCGCCGTAATTCCGCGGGACAATGTTCTCGATGAGATGAACCGGTCCGCCAGTCGCGCTTTGATCGACAAGATGGCGCAAGATCCGGATCAACTTCGCGGTTATCTTAATTTGATCTTCGTTTCACGCTGCCTCGAGCGGGTCGGCGACCACGCCACCAATATTGCGGAAGACGCCGTCTACGCGGCGGCAGCGGAAGACATTCGACATCAATCTGCGCCGGCCCGTGCCTGAAGAAGGGCGCGGTGCAGTCATGAATTGGTGGATTCGAGTGCGCGATGGTCGATTGTCGATCTTGCCGTAAATGCAGGAAACCAGTCTCAAAGTCAGTGTAGAAGAGCCAGCCGTCCCCGAGGTAACGGTCGCGCCAGAAGTTCCAGCGGACGAAAGTTCTTCCAAGCACAAGAATTTCATCAATCGTGAGCTGAGCTGGCTTGAATTCAACCGGCGCGTTTTGGAAGAAGCGCAGGACCCGACTCAACCATTGATCGAGCGGGTCAAGTTTCTCACCATTTTCAGCTCGAACCTGGACGAATTTTTCGAGATTCGCGTCGCCGGCATCAAGCAACAGATCGCGAGCGAGACGAGCGAGGTCGGGCCTGATGGATTAAGTCCGACGGAGACATTTAACAATATTCAGCGAATTGCACGCGAACTGGTCGCGACGCAATACAAACTTTGGAAAGAGGAGATATTGCCCGAGCTGGCCAGGAACGGCATTCGCGTTCACGGAGTAGCGGAACTGAACGCGAAACGGGCGGCTTGGGCGCAGCGTTATTTTCAGCAGGAAGTTTTTCCGATGCTCACGCCGCTGGCGGTCGATGCCAGTCACCCTTTCCCGCAACTCTTAAATAAGAGTCACAATTTGCTGGTGCGGGCGAAAACGCAGCGTGGTGGCGAACCACTGCATGCCATCGTGCAGGTCCCACGCGTTATTCCCCGGCTCATCGTTCTGCCTCGTGCCAAGGATGAACCGTGGACTTACATTTATCTTGCGGATCTCATCAAGCATCACATCGCTGAATTGTTTCCCGGCCTGATCCTGGAGGGCGTCCACGCCTTTCGCGTCACGCGAAACAGTGATCTGTATATCGACGACGAAGAAGCGGAGAATCTGCTGCGCACCATCGAGCAAGAGTTGCGGCGCTCGAGTCGTGGCAACGCCGTTCGCCTGGAAGTGGAGGTCGATTGCCCGAAAGATTTTCGGGATTTGCTTCTGGAGTTTTTCGGGCTGACTGAGGCAGACGTTTACAAGTTGGACGGTCCACTTTCGATGACGCATCTCGCGCCGCTCGTTACGAACGACGCTTTTGCCAAACTAAAGGACCGGCCTTTCCAACCCGCGCGCGACCCGGCTCTGCCAGCACACGCCGATGTTTTCGAGGTCATGCGCCGACAGGATGTCCTGTTGCATCATCCCTACGACAGTTTCAATCCCATCGTCGAGTTGATCGAGGAAGCGGCGCAAGATCCACAAGTCCTCGCGATCAAAATCACGCTCTACCGCACGAGTGGCGACTCGCCCATAGTCGAAGCGCTGATCGAGGCGGCGAACGCAGGCAAACAAGTCACGGCTATCGTGGAGTTGCGCGCCCGTTTTGACGAAGCGGTTAATATTCAATGGGCGCGGCGTCTCGAAGAGGCAGGCGCACACGTCATCTATGGCGTGGTTGGTTTGAAGACGCATTGCAAAGCTGTCTTGATCGTGCGGCGCGACACCGACCGCTTGCGCCATTACGTCCATCTCGGCACCGGGAATTATCATCCGCGCACGGCCCGCACCTATACCGATTTCAGTCTCCTCACGACCGAACCCGAATTGACCGACGAGGTGGCAATCGTCTTCAACACCCTGACTGGTCTTTCCGGTTACCCCGGCCTGAAGAAATTGATGGTCGCACCCTTTGATTTGAAACAACGGCTGATCAAGTTGATCGAGCGCGAGCGCGATCACGCTCTCGCCGGCCGGCCCGCCCATATCGTTGCCAAGCTCAACTCGTTGGTCGATCACGAAATCATCGAAAAACTTTACGAAGCGTCGCAGGCTGAGGTGACGATCGATCTGATTGTGCGTGGCATCTGTTGTTTGCGGCCGAAGATTCCCGGTTTGAGTGAATACATCCGCGTCATCAGTATTGTCGGGCGCTTTCTCGAGCACAGCCGGATTTATTACTTTGGCAATGGCGGTCAATCGGAGGTGTTTCTTGCCAGCGCCGACTGGATGCCGCGGAATTTTTTGCGGCGGGTTGAAATTGCTTTTCCCCTGTCGGATGCTGCCCTGCGCGATCGGGTCGTCAATGAAGTGCTGCCGAATTTTCTAAATGATCGCGTCAAATCGCGCGAGCTGCAGCCGGACGGGAGTTATCGCCGTTTGAAACCGGAAGGGAAAGAACCGCGGGCGCAGGCGCAATGGCACTTTCGCGAACGCTCGCGGGAACGGACAAAAAAGGCGCGGCCAAAATCGCCAGCGGCGCCGAAGTTGATTCCCATTACTGTCGCGACCGTAAAACAGCCATGACGAAAAACATTTTGGTCATCGATATCGGTGGTTCACATGTGAAGCTGATGATTTCACGCAGCGAGAAACGAAAGTTCCCTTCCGGCCCGCGCCTGACGCCCGGAGAAATGGTGAAGAAAACCGCGGCTGCAGTCGCCGGATGGAAATTTGACGCGATTTCCATTGGGTTTCCCGCGCCGGTGCGCGACGGCCACATTGCAATGGAACCGAAGCATCTCGGCCACGGCTGGACGCGATTCAACTTTAGGAAAGCGCTCGGCAAACCGGTCCGTGTAATCAACGACGCGGCCATGCAGGCCCTCGGGAGTTATCGTGGCAAACGCATGTTGTTCCTCGGGCTCGGCACCGGCTTGGGTTCCGCGCTGGTTTGGCCGAATAGTGTCCTTGCACTCGAGTTGGGTGAGCTCCCCTTTCGCAATGGATCCATCATCGAAGATTATCTTGGCAAACCCGGAATGGATGATCTGGGCGAGAAAGAGTGGAAACAACTAGTCAACCGCGCGGTGATACAATTAAGAAAATCACTCATCGCCGATTATGTGGTGCTCGGGGGCGGTAACGTAAAAAAACTCGATCGTCTTCCCGAGGGAGTTGAGCGCGGGCATAATCGCAACGCATTTCTTGGGGGCTGCCGTTTGTGGCAGATCGATTCGCGGACGCGGCGGCCGAAATGGCAGATCATGTAAAGCAGCCGCAAGATCGATCCGCCTTCGGTCCGAGCCGGACTGGCGTTAAGGCTACGGCGTGACAAGCATGAAGCTTTATTTTCTCAGACACGGCCAGGCGGACTGGCCTGAATGGAAAAAATCCGACGATGAACGTCCGCTGACCAAACGTGGCAAAAAAGAAATGCGCGAAGTGGCGCGGTTTCTAGAGCGGATGAAGGTCAGGCCCGATCTCATCGTGACGAGTCCGTTGCCGCGCGCGGCCCAGACCGCGGAAATAGCTGCAGAATATCTGAAGGCAAAATTGCGCCGGGATGAGTTGATTGCGCCCGGTTTTGGAATAAGCGAGCTGAGGACGGTGTTGAAGAGACATCGGGCCAAGAGCTTGATGCTGGTCGGTCACGAACCCGATTTTACCGCGGTCATTTCGAAATTGACCGGCGCAACGCTCAAACTTTCGAAAGCAGGCGTGGCGCTGCTCGATGTGAATCCTTCATGCGAGAAAGGGCGGCTTCTCTGGCTTTTCCCGCCCAAGCTCGCGCGAAAAGCTAAGTAGCCAATTCTTCCGCGAGTGAAGGCGACTTTTTTGTCGTCCAATCCTCGAGCCAGGACGCAACGCGAGAGCCAAAGTTTCGCGGACGCTCCGCGAAAAATCGTTCCGCCAATTCGGCGGCGCCGCGCTGCAAGTCACCCTGACTAACCTCAATCACCGCGAGCAATCTATGGCCCTCGCGCTGCCATTCCGCGCGCCCGTGCTCGTGGCGAAGCCGCTCGCCCAGGAAACTCAAATCGTGCGCTCGGCCGAGGAGATCTCCTAACGCGGTCAAATCGCTGCTCAAGGTCTTTAGCACGACGGGATTGACCGGACGCAAGATGCGCAACTGGTGCGAAAGCACTTTCGCTTCTCCGCGAAACTCATGAAACGTTTCCGCGGAGGGATTCGCCTTTGCTTTCGCCAGCGCGTCGCGACCAGACTTGTAGGTCGCCTGGACGGCGCAACGGAATTGTTTGCAACCGAAT
>JALYUC010000142.1 GCA_030853965.1 Verrucomicrobiota bacterium
GCACGAAGCGTTTTTGAAATGGCGCTCTACGCCAGGGGCGGTGCGCGGCGATACCGTTCGCCGCCTCGGCAATGCGTTGCGCGATGCCAAAAGCGATCTCGGCGCGCTCGTCACGCTCGAGACCGGGAAGATTATCGCGGAGGGCGAAGGCGAAGTGCAGGAGATGATCGACATCTGCGATTTCGCCGTCGGCCAGTCGCGCATGCTTTATGGCCTAACGATTCAATCGGAGCGGCCCAGTCACCGTTTGATGGAGCAATGGCATCCGCTCGGCGTCGTCGCCGTAATCAGCGCTTTCAATTTTCCAGTCGCAGTTTGGTCTTGGAACGCCGCGCTCGCCGCCGTCTGCGGTGACGCGACGGTATGGAAAGCCTCGGAAAAGACACCGCTCACCGCGATTGCGGTGACAAAAATTGCCGAACGCGTCTGTCGCGAAACAGGGGCCGATCCGGCGATTTTCACTCTGCTCATGGGCGATCGTAAAACGGTGGGACAAAAACTGTCAGCTGATAAGCGCATCCCGCTGATTTCCGCCACCGGCTCTACGCAAATGGGTGTGCATGTTGCGCAAACAGTTCATGGGCGGCTTGGCAAAACGATTATGGAATTGGGCGGGAACAATGCGCTCATCGTTTGCCCGAGTGCCGATCTTGAAATGGCGACTCAATCGATCTTCTTCGGCGCAGTCGGCACCGCGGGTCAGCGCTGCACTTCCACGCGTCGCGTCATTATGCACGAGTCGATCGCCGACAAAGTGCGCAACAAACTCTTAACTGCATACAAGACAATGCGGATTGGAAATCCTCTCGATCGGCAGACGATGATGGGTCCTTTAATCGAGAAGAACGCCGTGGACATGGTGCAGCACTCCATCCAGCGATTGAAGGATGAGGGCGGCGAAGTTCTTTACGGCGGCGAGCGCCTCGACGGCGCGCAATATCAAGGCGGCTGCTACATGACACCGTGCCTGGCCAATGCGAAACCCGATTTCGAGATTGTGTGTCATGAAACTTTCGGACCGCTGCTTTACTTGATGACCTACCGTGATTTTGACGAAGCGATCGCAATTCAAAACGGTGTGCCGCAGGGATTGACCTCCGCCATTTTTACGAACGACATGCGCGAAGCGGAGAAATTCCTGAGCGCAGCCGGGAGCGATTGCGGCATCGCAAACGTGAATACCGGAACGAGCGGCGCGGAAATTGGCGGGGCGTTCGGCGGCGAGAAAGAGACGGGCGGCGGACGAGAAAGTGGGAGCGATTCGTGGAAGATGTATATGCGCCGCCAGACGAACACGATCAACTTCTCGAGCGAGCTTCCGTTAGCGCAGGGAATCCAATTCGGCGACGACGCAGGAAGCGCCACGGCCTAACGAGCCGTAGTCAGCTCAAAGAGTACATCGCCGCCGAGGGCGGTGAATTTGTCCGCGATTTCTTCCTCGGTCATGGGATCGCGCGGATCAATGTTCCCAAGGTTGTGCACGGTCACGCCGCGGAAACGCCCACTGGGAGGAGCGTCGCGACCGGCGACGGAGTTCTGGCCTCGCGTTCGATTTCTTTGCGAATCTGACCGGCCACATACTTCGAAAAGGGACCGAAGTGCAGGTAGAGCGCCATGATCGACATGGTGTGGCGGAGCGATCCCGGATTGCGCCACAGCGTATGGAAAAAGACTCTCCAAAAATATCGTCGAGTGTCGATCGCCGCACCCAAACGCGCGCTCATTTTGAAGAAAGCTGGCAGTTCCGCGAACCATTGCTTCAGGCTGGGGCGGAACTTTCTTTGCGAAGAATCGAGCGCGGCGCCGAGTTGTTCGACGCGACCGAAAAACTCCTCCGGGCTGTAAACGGTTTCGATGACCTGGAGAAAATCGCGCAAGATGTCGGCCTTCGGACGCAAAGGATCGAAATTAATTCCCGATGTACACTGATCGCCCACTCCTTCTGGAACGATCTCATAACCCTCGTGTAAACGTCCTTCGCGTTCGAGTCGGCGCGAAAGTTGAGTGGTCGGCAAAGCGACGAGCAATCCGACCATGTTGACCGGAATCGATGTTTCCCGGATGCAATTGATGATGCCGCGCGCGGTGCCGGTTTGTTCGGTATCGAATCCGACGATGTACCCGGCGTTTACGAAAATCCCATAGCCGTAAATCTTCCGCAAACTCTCGACGATGGAGCGGCGCGTATTCTGGCGCTTCTGCGTAGCGATGAGCGTGGCTTCGTCCGGGCTTTCGATTCCGACAAAAATCGCAAAGAATCCGACGTCCTGCATCATCTGCAGGAGCACCTTATCGTCGGCGAGATTAAGTGAAGCCTCCGTCGAAAACTCGAACGGCCAACGATGTTTTTCCAACCAGGTCTTGAGATGCGGCAGGAACTCTTTCACGAGCTTTTTGTTGCCGATGAAATTGTCGTCGACCAAATCGACGTGACCGCGATATCCGAGGTCATGGAGCGTTTGCAGTTCGTGCAACATTTGCTCGGTCGTCTTCGCGCGCGGCACGCGACCGAAGAGTTCAATGATGTCGCAGAATTCGCAGTTAAATGGACAGCCGCGGCACCATTGCACGCCCACGTGCAGGTATCGGTCGAACTGGAT
>JALYUC010000143.1 GCA_030853965.1 Verrucomicrobiota bacterium
TGATACGCGTGGGGCAGAATCGCCTGAGTGATGCCTGCCAAACCCAGCGTCGCGCTGTCTCCCGACAACCGGACGAACCGCGGCAGTATATATTGCTCTCGAACATTCTCGACAAGATGGGGCGCGCCGAGGACGCTCGCGCCGCTCTCGCGCACGTCTCGCGCCTTCGTAGTTTGGTTGATAGTCAGAAGTTCACAAAACAACTCTGAGAGTTCGGCGCGTCCACTTGCGGCCCGTTTGACTTCGCTCCTCGATTCGCTAGCATCGGCGGCTCGCTTCGGCGTTGTTATGCCCGCGCGCATATACCGAGATCAACATGTCGATCTTCGTTGGTTAAAGGGGAAAACGTGCGCCGTAATTGGTTTCGGATCCCAAGGTCGAGCGCAAGCCCTCAATTTGCGCGACAGCCGCATCAGGGTGCTCGTCGGACTTTACCCGACCAGTAAGTCGCGCTCCGCTGCCCGGCGGACCAGATTACAGGTTCTCAACACGGATGAGGCGGTACGGCGGTCCGATGTTATTTTTCTCGCCCTTCCCGATACAAAGATCCCGGAGGTTTACGAGCAGGAGATTGCTCCGTCCTTAGCACGCGGCCAGACCCTGCTTTTTGCGCACGGGTTTGCTGTTTACTATCGGACAATAATTCCGCCGAAGGATGTCGATGTAGTCTTAGTCGCTCCGAAAGGTTTGGGACCGATGGTTCGTCGTGAGTTCCTTCGCGGCCGCGGCGTGCCTGCGGTCGTCGCCGTCCATCAAAGTCCAAGCCGCCAGGCAAAACGAACAGCCCTCGCTTGGGCCAAGGCGATCGGTTGTACGCGCGCCGGCGTAATCGAAACCACTTTCCGTGAAGAAACCGAAACCGATCTTTTTGGCGAGCAAGCCGTGCTCTGCGGTGGAGTTACTGCGCTCATTCGCGCCGGTTTCGAAACACTTGTCCATGCTGGCTATCCGCCGGAACTCGCCTACTTCGAATGTCTGCATGAACTAAAATTCATTGTCGATCTTATCCACGAACAAGGGATCGCCGGAATGCGCTCCCTGATTTCTGAGACGGCAAAGTGGGGCGATCTCACAGTTGGGCCGCAGATTATCGACGCAAGCGTGCGCAAGAACATGGCGAATGCATTGCGGGACATCCGCACGAAAAAATTTGCGCGGGAATTCATTCGTCAGGTAACCAGCGACCGTAAGCGTTATATGAGTCTGCTTCGAGACGCTCAGAGCCATCCTATCGAGCGTGTTGGGCGGAGGCTCCGCGGACTGATGAATTGGAGAGCGACAACAATACGTCCCTAAGCTGCCGCGCTGGACAGCGCATTTCCAGCTAAGTCGTCTTGCCGGAGTCTATTTTGTTGCCTGAGCGCCGCCGATACGGTCCATCGGGTAGGCGGTGGTCGGGATGGTGGTGAGTCGGTCGCAGGGCTGCGCGATACCAGATCCGGAGATATACGTATAACAGATTTTCTGTGCACGTTTTTGAGCCGGCTGCTGTTTCGGCAGAACTACGTTCTTACTCGGATCACCAAATGCCGATGCGCAAAAGACAAGCATCACCACGACGCTCGCGCACCGGATCGACCAACCACCCAAGCCACCAAGCCTGGTTGTAATTGTCATATAAAGAGTATGCGTCTCTTTCGCGCGCATGACAATGAGAAAACGCGCACCCCGCCGCTTATTCTTCCCAAAGAAAGTGCTCGAGGCGCAATCGATTGAGACGAGCCTTTGCTTCATCTGCGCGCGAGCCTCCAGCTGCGATCAGCTTTTGATAAATCACCGCGGCCGAGTTCCATCTCGCATCATCTTCGAGCAGGCGAGCCGCGTTAAATCCTGCTTTGTAAAACCAAAATAGTTCTGCCGCGCGGTCACGTCGCGTTTGACCGTCAAGCACTTGATAAAATGTGTTGAGCGCACTAGTGCGGTCCGCCTTTTTTTCCAGACAGACACCCTTCTTGAAGAGGGCTTGATTGCGCCAGTGGCCCGACTCTTTGGCATCGTTAGCGAGTTGTTCGTATGCCTCTAGGGCTCGCTCGTATGCTTTTGCATCGTCCGCGGCCAAGTCGAAATAAATATCGCCTTTGCCGCAGAGCGCCTCTCGCTTCTCACTCGGTTTGGCGTCATTTTTCAGCACTTCGTCATATAGCAGCAGCGCATCCTGGGGTTTTCCCAATCTCCGCTCGATAACTGCCTGTTCGTTGCGTGCCGCCCATCTCAAGTCGCCTTTCAGTTGTACCACCTGATCCAACAAAACGATCGCATGGTCGAGAGAGTGCTGTCCCATGCTGGACATCGCCGACTCCGCCGCAAAAAAAAGAGCCTTTTCTGCAAGCGGTCCGGTCGGATTCTCGTGCGCTAAAATTTCAAATTGTGTTTGCGCGTTGGCGAAATCCTGACGCCGATAATTAGCTTCCGCCAATTTCATCCGGATATCCGGTGCGAATGTCGAGGCCCCGTGATTGTTCAGAAATCGATTTCCGAGCTCGATTACCTTGTTGCCATCGGGATCGCGCGCGTCCTCGATCCAGATCGTAAGATATTCGGCTTGCTCCACTGCTGCCGCGGTGGGTTTCAGGTCGGCGGCGCGTTCGAGGTTCTTCTGTGCTTCGTCGAGCCGCGGCGGCTTGGAATGGAATGCCAGTTCGGCTAAAGCCACCCACGCCTCCGAAACGCGCGCACTTTGCGGAAAATCGCGCACGAAGCTTTGTAGCGAATTCACCGCCTTATTGTCGCGTTTCGCCGCTTGGAGAAGGCCTTCTTCTAGTCGCAATCGCGCCCGTGATTCCTCATCGCCACCTGCTTTTTCAAACTCATTGTAATCGGCCAGAAAACGGGCGTGATCGCCCAGTTGCAGCCAGCCCAGTGATGCATTGAACATCGAAATCTGCCCGAAATCCGAAGCCGCGCGCGCGATTTGCTCGAATGCGACCGCCGATGCCTCAAAGCGCTTCGCCCGATAATGCACCTGGGCCACAAGCAGGCTAATCTGATCGAGCAACGGTCGTTCGGTCGCCAGCGACCGCACGTCGTTCAAGGTCGCGAGCGCTTCGTCAAAATGTCGATCTTCTAGTTCGAGCTGCGCCAATTCCAGCAGCGCACCCGCGATGGCTGGCGTTGTTGGATGCGATCTGCGCAATTCGTGGAAAAGCTGCAACGCTTTGTCGCGACGACTGGCGCGAAATTCGATCCGGGCAAGATACCATTGCGCAAATGCGCGCCTCGGCTGTTCGGGTTCGCGTGTCCAGCGCTCCAGCTCGGCGCGTGCCGGCTTTCGTTCCACGCGATAGAGTTCATCCAGTTTCGCGAATATGAGCGCAAGATCGGCGTCCATTGGGTGGTGCTCGATGAAATCCTCGATAACATCGTCGCCCGCTTCCGGCGTATTCAATTGCAGGTGCGCATTTGCCACTTCAAAAAGCGTCGCTACCACAAGCGCATGGCTCGCGCCCTCAGGCTTCTTCAGGAGCGCTTGGAAAATGGCGAGCGCCCTGTCCGGATGTTTTTGCACCATCTCCAGTCGGCCGAGGAGAAACCGCCGTATTTTTCGTTCCGTGGTTGATGATGGTTGTACTTCATCGAGCAAACGCCGCGCATTCATCGCGTCGCGTTTCTCGAGGTACAATTCCGCCGCGCGCAGACGTGCGCGTGTGCTCCACTGTTTCTCGCGAAAAAGAAAAGCTAGTTTTTGCTGCGCTTCGTCGATATGCCCCGAGGCGCGCAACGTTTCGGCCGAGCCAAAAATCGCTTCGACGCGAAATGGCGAATGCTTGTCAGTGGCAACCCGGTTATAAAGGGGAAGCGCTTCGTTCCATCGCTGCACGCCGGCGAGCGCTTGCGCGCGCCAAAACGTTGTCCATTCAGCGCCGCGCAGGCGCGTTTCGTCCAAGAAACTTAACGCTTCCGTCGGCCGATTCGCGGCGAGCAACGCCTCCACCAGTTTCTCCGCGCCGGCCCGCCATTCTTCTGTCGATAGATTTTTGCCGAGCAACGCGCGCAAACGCATGACCGCGACTTCCGGAACACCTTCAGTTGCCGGTTTTATCGCGTCGGCCATCTCCCGCGCCACATCGCCGCGCAATGGTTGCAAGAGAAACAGCGCAGCAAAGAAGAGGGTGCGGAGAATCCGTGTGCTTTCCACGCTGAACGTTCCACTGCCTGCTCGCGAAAGCTTTTGGAATTGGACCTTCCGCGTTTTCATTTCGCTTCCAACAAGCGCCGCAAATATTTCCCCGTATAGCTCCCCATAACATCGACAATCTCTTCTGGCGCGCCCGTTGCTACGATTTTGCCACCACCTTCACCACCTTCGGGACCGAGGTCGATGATCCAGTCCGCGCACTTGATGATCTCCAAATTGTGTTCGATTACGACCAGTGTGTTGCCAGCGTCGCGCAATTTCATCAGCACTTGCAGCAGCTTCTCAATGTCGGCGAAATGCAACCCAGTCGTCGGCTCGTCCAGAATATACATTGTGCGCCCAGTCGCTTTCTTTGCTAGCTCGGTGGCAAGTTTCACGCGTTGCGCCTCGCCGCCGGACAGTGTTGTCCCGGCCTGACCGAGCCGCAAATAGCCGAGGCCCACATCGAGCAACGCGGTGAGTTTTTCGGATACTCCGGGCACATGACGGAAAAAGCGCACCGCCTCATCCACGGTAAAGTTGAGAACGTCGGCAATATTTTTTCCTTTATAGGTAATCTCGAGCGTTTCCCGATTGTAACGCTGGCCGCGGCAGACTTCGCATTCCACGTAAACATCCGGCAAAAAGTGCATCTCGATCTTGATCAAGCCGCCGCCTTCGCAATTTTCGCAGCGGCCACCTTTTACGTTGAAACTAAAGCGACCAGCATCGTAACCGCGCACGCGCGCGGCCGGCAGTTGCGCGAACAATTCGCGGATGGGTGCGAATGCGCCCGTGTAGGTCACTGGATTTGAGCGCGGCGTTCGCCCAATTGCGCTCTGATCGATCACAATCGCTTTATCGATTTGGTCAATCCCTCGAATCGAGCGATGCAAACCCGGTTTTTCTTTCGAATTGTAGAAGCGCCGGAAAAGCGCCCGCCGCAAAATATCATCTACTAATGTCGATTTTCCGCTGCCGGAAACTCCGGTCACGCAAGTGAGACAGCCAAGAGGAAAAGCAACATCGACATTTTTCAAATTATTCTCCGCCGCACCGATCACACTTAACCAGCCGGAGGCTTCGTCTCCCATTGCCGCGCGAATCTTTGGTGGCGATTTCACTCGCTGTTTGGGAATGCGAATGCGCACGCGACCGGAAAGATAATCCGCGGTTAAGGAATTTCTCGCGCGCAAAACATCTTCGAGCTTTCCCTGTGCGACGATCTCACCGCCCCGCGGCCCCGCGGCCGGGCCAAGATCGACAATGTGGTCGGCGGCGCGGATCGTTTCTTCATCGTGTTCGACCACGATGACCGAGTTCCCAAGATCGCGCAGTCGACGCAACGTTCCGAGCAGGCGGGCGTTGTCGCGTTGGTGTAGTCCGATGCTCGGCTCGTCGAGCACGTAAAGAACCCCCGCCAAGCCGGAACCGATCTGGGTCGCCAATCGGATGCGCTGCGCTTCTCCGCCGGAAAGGGTCCCGCTTTCGCGATTGAGTGTCAGGTAAGCGAGGCCTACTTCCACTAGAAATTTTAACCGCGACTGAATTTCACGCACGACTTCCGCGACGATCGTCCGTTGCTGGGCTGTCAATTCGATGTTGTCGATGTAGCGCGCGGCCGATTCGATCGTTTGCTCGCTGAACGCATGGATGTTCAACTCACGTCCTTCCCGATCTTTGATTGTGACGGCGAGAATTTCCGGTTTCAATCGCGCGCCGCCGCAGGTCTTGCACGCCTCTCGCCTCATGAACGTGCGAATGCGGTTGCGTGTGAACTCGCTCTGCGTTTCTTCGTAAAGCCGCTGCAATTGCGGGACCAATCCTTCAAATGGCCGCGCCGCTTTCTTTTTCTCCCCGTTGCTGCTGAAGCGCATTTCGATTGGTTCATTGCCGGTTCCGAAGTAAAGCGCGTCTTTAAACTGGTCGGGCAATTCAGCGAACGGAATGTCTTCACCGACACGGAAATGTTTTACGAGCGCGCCTTGCAGGTGGCGATAATATGACTGCATCCGCTTCGTCCCCCGCCGCCACGGCACGATTGCGCCTTCCGCGAGTGTTTTACTCGGGTCCGAAATTATCAAATCAGGATCACAAACCAGTTCCGTGCCGAGACCGTGACAAGCCGGACAGGCGCCGAGATGGCTATTAAATGAAAAATGTTTTGGCGTGAGTTCGCTCAACGAAAATCCCGTCTCCGCGTTCCCGTAATCAGTTGAGTAACGTAATTCTTCCCAGGTCTCCGCTAGTTGGACGTTGGACGTTTTCTGGTTCTGTCGCAGAACCACAATCTTGTTTCCTCCCCACTTCAGTGCCGTCTCCACAGAGTCGGTTAGCCGGACGCGGATTCCCTCACGCACGACTAATCGGTCAACGACCGCCTCAATGGTGTGACGAACATTCTTTTTCAGCCGCACTGGTTCAGTTCGCCCAAGCTCGACAATTTCGCCGTCGATCCGGACGCGAACAAACCCTTCCCGCTTCGCCTTTTCAATCACATCGCGGAATTCGCCGGCTTGATTCTGGATCAGCGGCGCAAGCACAATGATTTTCGTCTCGGGAAGATATCCCAAGATCTGGTCGACAATTTGTTGCGGCGTTTGCCGATAAACCGGCTGCCCCGTGGACGGATCGTGCGGCTGGCCGGCAGCCGAAAAAAGCACGCGCAGATAATCGTAAACTTCAGTCGTGGTTGCGATTGTCGATCTTGGATTTGCTCCCGCGCTGCGCTGTTCAATGGCAATTGCCGGTGAAAGGCCTTCGATGAAATCGACGTCCGGCTTTTCCATGCGGTCGAGGAATTGTCGGGCATAAGCCGAGAGGCTTTCCACATAGCGTCGTTGGCCTTCCGCGTAGAGTGTATCGAAGGCCAGGGAGGATTTTCCCGAGCCGCTCAACCCGGTGATTACGACCAGTTTCTCTCTCGGAATCTCGAGGTGGAGATTCTTTAGATTGTGCTGGCGCGCACCACTTATCTTGATAACTTCCGCAGGCATTCTGACCAAAAAACTCGAACCTTTCAGTCAAGCATAACCATCCCCTTTCTCCAGCGAAATCGCCCCGACCATGAGTGCTCCTGCCGGCCACGTTACCCCCGAAGAACTCGCCCAGTTACAGAGGAAATTCAGCGAGATCAAACACTCCATTAATAACGCCCTGGCCGTGATGATGGCACTTTCCGAAATGTCCCAGCGCCGTCCCGATTACGCCGAAAAACTGGCCAGCACCGTCCTGGCCAAAGCACCGCAAATCGTCTCTGGTTTGCAGGAGTTCACCCAGGCTTTGAACGAGAAAGCCGGTGTCAAACCGGAAAGCCTCAAGGGCGAATCGAAGTAGTTCAATCGCGACCCACGGGCGGGTCTCAGCTCAGCCGGTCGACGTTCGGCCCTGATTGTGCTATGAAATAGCGTGATGCTTGGCAATATTGGCACATCGATAGTCCTGGCGACCGCGCTTTTTCTCGGCGCAGTCCGGCTTCCGGCTGCTCCATGCATTCTTTCAAATGCGCCCACTGAAAAGGCATGCGCGCCGAAATGCTGCGCCAATAAATCTTGCTGCGAAACATCACATCAACGCACCGGCCCACCGGTGCAGCCGCTGGCAAAAGCGGGTACCGACCAACAAAACGT
>JALYUC010000190.1 GCA_030853965.1 Verrucomicrobiota bacterium
GAACGTGATCGATCCGCGCGTCGATATCCGGCTTTGGCATCTGGAGGTGAACGGGCTGGTTGAAAATCCCGCCACATATCGCTTTGAAGATTTGAAGGGATTCACGGTGATCGAGCAGGAGACGACCCTCATGTGCATCAGCAATGGTCTGGATGCCGGATTGATGAGTAACGCCGTCTGGAAAGGCATGACGATGCGCGACCTTCTCGAGCCTGCGAACCCACTTTCGCATGCATCACGAGTCCGTTTGCACGGGGTCGATAATTACACCGATACATTCCCGCTCGAGAAGGCGTTGGATCCGACTACGCTCCTTGCTTACGAAATGAACGGCGTGCCGTTGCCGCATCGGCACGGCTATCCGCTGCGCGTCGTAGTGCCGGGCTACTTCGGCGAGAAACATGTGAAATGGCTCACGCGCATCGAAGTTACGACGGATGACGTCAAGGGATTTTACGAAACCCAAGGCTGGGGCCCGGACTTTATCGTGCCGACACGCTCCCGCATCGATGTCCCTTACCACGAGGGGAGCTTTTCCCTCAGTAAATTGGATGGCCCGATCGAAGTGAAAGGGGTGGCCTTCGGCGGCGACCGCGGCATCGCGCGCGTTGAACTCAGTTTTGATGACGGTAAAACTTGGGACGACGCCGATATCTATTACGCGGGCGGCGATCTTGCCTGGTCGCTTTGGAACGCGCACGACGGCTGGCTTCCGGATAAACCGGGCAATTATAGCCTCGTCGTCCGCGCCACTGACGGCGAAGGCGAGGTCCAGGAATGGGAAGAAGATCGCAGCCCCTTCTCAGGTGCAACCGGCTTTCACAAAATCATTGTTCATGTCATGGCGTGATTGGTCATGATTGGCAGCGCGGACACCACGCCGTCGTGCGACCGCCGATAGTCGCACGTTGTAAAGGGGTGCAGTGTTTTGGACAGATGCCTTTGCTCTTCCAGCGCTGATGGATCAGCCAGGTTCGCGGCGGATCGGAAAAGTTCTTGCCGAGCGTGCGCAACGATTCTCTGACGACGAATTTTGTCTCACGAAAAAACTTGGCGCGCTGGCGTGCCATTAATTTTCCGGTTCGCGTGCCCGGAGGAATTCTGGCGCGCCAAAGAATTTCGTCTGCCATCCAGTTGCCGATGCCGGAAAAACCGTTTTGCAAAAGCAGGACGGCTTTGATCGGCGCTTTCCGATGTCGATCTAAGAATTGGTCGACAAATCCCTGATCGAATTCGGAAGAATTGATTTCCGGAATGGCGGTGTTCCACCAATCAGGCATCGCTTTGCCGTGATGAAATCGCACCCGACCGAATTGACGCGAGTCTGTGAAGACGAGCGCACGGTCGCGTTGATACAAAACAAGATGATCGTGTTTCACCGGACGAAAGTCTTTCTTGGCGACGTGCATCCGGCCGGTCATGCCAAGATGCAGTCCGAGCCAATTGTCGCCCGAAAATTCGAAGAGCATTCGTTTTCCGCGTGCTGTCGATCTTAGCAGTTTCGTGCCGGTAAGTTTCAACCGCAGCGCGCTAGTGTTTGTTCCGCGAAAGATTCGTTTCAGCGGATGAAGGCGAATCTCAAAAATCATCTCGCCGATGCCGGCGTTCCATTGTTTGCGATACCATTCGACCTCGGCCAATTCCGGCATTGCGCAGATTACGCGCGAGAATTCGATCGGCAATTGATGTCGAAATCACTCTCACCTGGCGCTGTCGCGTCCTCCTCTGCCTCAGGGAGAGGGCAGGGTGAGGGCTTTGTAATGGGTCTTCATACTCTTTCCGCACTTGCGGCGCGTGCTAGATTTACTCATGGAAAAGGTCATCATCGTCGGGAGCGGTTGCGCTGGCCTGACCGCGGCCATTTATGCGGCGCGGGCGAATTTGAGTCCGCTGGTTCTGGAAGGTCGACAACCCGGCGGGCAACTTTCCACCACGACCTTGGTCGAAAATTATCCGGGCTTTCCAGATGGGATCGATGGGCCGCAACTGATTCTCAACATGCATCAGCAAGCGGAGAAATTCGGCGCCCGCTTTTCTTACGCCGAAGTCACCGATTTCGATCCACAGAATAGTCATGTTCGGATCAAAGCGGACGATGAATGGCTGGAGACGCAGGCGCTCATCGTGGCGAGTGGCGCTTCGGCACGGTGGCTCGGCCTCGAAAATGAAGAGAAACTAATCGGCCACGGCCTGACGTCGTGCGCCACATGCGATGGCGCATTTTACAAAAACGTGCCTGTCTGTGTGATTGGTGGGGGTGACTCAGCGGCGGAAGAAGCGCTTTTCCTGACGCGGTTCGCGTCGAAGGTCTATCTGATCCATCGCCGCGACAAATTGCGCGCATCGAAAATTATGGCCGATCGCGTGTTAGCAAACAAAAAGATCGAGCCGATCTGGAACACGGTGGTCACGAAATATGTCCCGGATGAAAAAGGCGAAATGCGCGCCGTGCTCTTGCACAATGTGAAAACGAACGAAGAACGCGACCTGCCAGTGGCGTGCGTGT
The DNA here is from genome assembly GCA_030853965.1 of Verrucomicrobiota bacterium. Taxonomy (GTDB): domain Bacteria; phylum Verrucomicrobiota; class Verrucomicrobiia; order Chthoniobacterales; family UBA10450; genus JALYUC01. The sequence goes on from JALYUC010000190.1 coordinate 2,507, forward strand.
TTGTAGCAATCGGTCACGATCCGAACACGAAAGCTTACGCCGGAAAACTCGAGACTGATCCTGATGGTTACTTGCTCGCGAAAAATCTGGTCGAGAGCAAACATCCCGGTGTTTTCATCGCAGGCGATGTGTCCGACCGCGTTTACAAGCAGGCGGTCACCGCCGCCGGCACGGGCTGCGCCGCTGCGATTGACGCCGAGAAATATCTTAGCGATCTCGAAAAGTAATTGTCGATGTTCTAGCCGCTTCGCTCTGCGAAGCGCAACGCAGATGGAACTTACACACGCATTGCATCGCCCAGAGTGCGACGGCTACAATTGAAAATCTGCGATCTCACGCAGTTTTATTCTCCGCTCAGCGGCGGCGTGAAACGCTACGTTCACGAAAAGATTGCGTACATCGAAAAGTGTTCACCGGAGGATGAGCACATTCTGATCGTTCCCGGCCCGAAGACCGACGTCACCACGAACGGGAGATCTCGTATCTACTCGATCCACTCGCCGCTGCTTTCGCGAACGTCACGTTATCGCGCTCTACTTAACCTCCGCGACATCGCAGAAATTCTGGAACGCGAGCGACCAGATATTATCGAGTCCAGCGACCCTTACCAAGTTGGTTGGAAGGCGATAGCCTCTGGAAAGGGGCTTCGCATACCGGTGGTAGCATTTTATCACTCGCATTTCCCGGAAGCATATTTGCGCAGCAGCACGAGATTTCTTGGCAAACGAGGGGCCGGCTGGGCGATGAAACTGGCGCGGCGATATGTGCGCGCCCTGTACAATCGATTTCAAGCGACGCTCGTGCCTTCGGAACGATTAGCCGGCGTGCTCTGCGAATGGGGTGTGCGTAATGTCCGTGCGGTGAGCCTCGGAGTGAACATCGACCTCTTTAATCCGGCGCCGAACGACTCTTTTACCACGCGCGAAACGCTCAGCATCGCACCAGATCAAAGATTGCTCCTCTACGTCGGCCGGCTGGCGAAAGAAAAGAACACCCACACGTTGTTTGAAGCTTTTGCGCTTCTGCAACGCCGCCGTCCCGGCGACTTTCATCTGCTTGTCATCGGCGACGGACCGCAACGCAATCGGCTCCTTAAATTGCAAAAAGGAACCGGCAGCATTTCCTGGATTCGTTACTGCACTGAGTCGGCGGATCTGGCGCGGTATTATCGCGCCGCCGATCTGTTCGTTCATCCTGGTGTTCAGGAGACATTTGGCCTGGTCACGCTCGAGAGTCAGGCTTGCGGCACGCCGGTTGTCGGGATTCACGGCAGTTACATGGACCGGATCATTTTTCACGAACAAGAAACCTGGGCCCGCGAGAATACGCCAGAGGCATTGGCGGACGCGATCGAAGGATCAAGTGCCAAAACATTGTCGATCTTAGGCGATAGCGCTTCGGAGGTGGCTGGGCAGTTCTACAGCTGGCCGCGGGTGTTCGATCAACTGTTTTGCATTTATCGCGAGGTTTGCGCAAACTACCGGCGATCCTGATGCAACCCGAAGACCATAAACCGTTCGCCATCCGCAGCTACCGCGCGTCCGACCGCGACGCGGTGCGGCGCTTGTGCTGCCAGACCGGGTTTCTCGGCGAGCCAATCGATCCCGTTTACGAAGATCGACAATTGTTCGCCGATTTTCTGACGACCTATTATACGGATCACGAACCGGAATCCTCCTTTGTGCTCGAGGTTGACGGTGAGCTCCGAGGTTACCTGCTCGGCTCACGCAAGCCGTTGCGCAATCAGCTTTATGCCTTTTGGCAAAACGTGTCGCTCTTTTTAAAGGCACTCAGCCGTTATTTTCGTTACAACCAGAAATCACGCCGCTTCGTTCGTTGGACGCTGATGTATGGCTGGCGCGAAGTGCCGGCGGCGCCGCGGCGCGTCCCCCATTTTCACATCAATCTGCTGCCGGATGCGCGAAAAATGTCTACGACGCGGGCGCTGATGAGCGCATATCTGAGTTATCTGTATCGTTGCGGCGAAAAACGCGTTTACGGACAGATTGTGACGTTTGAAAGCCGGCGCGGTGAGAGAATGTTCGAGCGCTACGGGTTCAAAGTTTTGAACCGGGCCGAGATCACAAAGTACAAAGCATTTTATTCGCAATCAGTTTACCTCAGCACCGTCATCAAAAATCTTGAGACGGCCGCGCCGCTCACCGTCACATCGCGGACGCGCCTGTAAGATAGACAACTTGTTTGCGAAGGTGGCGTGCGCTAAAGTGCGCGCGTCTTTTTGCCGGCATAGCTCAGTTGGTAGAGCAGCTGATTTGTAATCAGCAGGTCGTCGGTTCGAATCCGACTGCCGGCTCCAATATTTCGGATTTTAGATTTTGGATTTCGGATTGATTCGACGTTGGACGATTTGCATAGCGCTGCTCGCTATTACCTGGGCGGTTTTCGGGCAAACGATCGGCCATCAATTCGTCAATTACGACGACGCGCTTTACGTCATCGAGAATCCGCACATTCGCGGTGGCCTGACATGGCAGAGCGTGGGCTGGGCGTTTACGCATGTTCATTCGCAGAACTGGCATCCGCTCACGTCGATCTCGCACATGTTGGACTGCCAGCTCTTTGGGCTGCAGCCCGGCGCGCATCATTTTACGAACGTGCTGTTGCACAGCGCCGCTGTGATCTTGCTTTTCCTCGTGCTCGGACAAATGACCGGCTCAACGTGGCCCAGCGCATTTGTCGCAGTCGTCTTTGCCATTCACCCATTACGCGTGGAATCCGTCGCGTGGATCGCGGAACGCAAGGATGTGCTCAGCGGGATCTTTTTCATGTTAACGCTCGGGGCGTATGTGCGCTACGTGCGCCGTCAATCGGCAGGACGCTTCGTGACGATGTCGATCTTGTTCGCCTGCGGGCTGATGTCGAAACCGATGCTCGTGACTGTACCGATCGTGCTTTTAC
>JALYUC010000191.1 GCA_030853965.1 Verrucomicrobiota bacterium
GCGCAGCTCGACGAGCAACTCGCTGGAAATCTTTGCCGCTGCACCGGCTATCGCGCGATCCGCGATGCGTGCGCCGACGCGTTCGCGCAAAAAACAGGGGTCGATCCTTTTTGGAAGCGGTTGGAGAACGGGGCGACGAAATTGAAAGAAGTCCGCTATGCGAACAATGGCGAAAACTTTCTGCGGCCGGCTTCGCTGAAAGAATTGTTCGCGGCGATGGCCAAACATCCGGAAGCGCGGTTGATCGCCGGCGCAACCGAACTTGGTCTCGACATTAGCAAGCGGTTTCAAAAGTTTCCGACGCTCATCTCGGTCGAAGCGATCCCGGAATTGAACGCGATCGATTGCACAAAGAGCGAGTGGCATATCGGTGCTGCCGTGACGCTGACGCGGATCAATGAACTGCTCGGCGCGGAATACCCGGAGATTGCCGATATGCTTTATTTGTTTGGCTCGCGCCAGATTCGCAATCGCGCGACGATGGGCGGAAATCTCGTGACGGCATCTCCCATCGGCGATTCCGCGCCGATTTTGCTCGCGCTCGATGGACGAGTAAATCTCGCGTCGGCCAAAGGCGAACGCACTTTGCCGATCGATGAATTCTTCGTCGCTTATCGCACGACCGCGCTGAAACCCGACGAAATTCTAAAGACAATCGTCATTCCGCGAATTGTCGATCCTGTCACTTGGCGGCGAACATTTTATAAGGTTTCCAAGCGCCGCGAGATGGACATCAGCACCGTGGCCGGTTGCTTCGCGATCCAACTCGACAAATCCGATGCGATTTCAACTGCGCGGCTCGCGTTCGGCGGCGTCGCCGCGATGCCAGCGCGAGCAAAGAAGACTGAGAGCGCTTTGCTGGGGAAAAAGTGGAATGAGACGACGCTACGCGAAGTCTTGCCGATTCTCGAACGCGAGTTCACACCGATCTCCGACGTGCGCGGCAGTGCGATTTATCGGCAACGATTGATTGTCGATCTTCTGCGAAAGTTTTTTGACGACGAGGAGGAAAAGACAAAGAAAAACGAGACAGCGTCACCTACAGGCTTGACCGCTTTAAGCGGTCAAGCTTCGCGAGGCGCGGTCGCATCTGTTGGCGCCGACGGAGATCGGGAGATTGCGCGTTCGTTAGGCCAGCGCGAGCCAGGGTTGCCGCACGAGAGCGGGCACAAACACGTGACGGGCGAAGCAGTTTATGTCGACGATGCTACGGCCGGACAAAACATGCTAGAGGTCTGGCCGGTTTGTTCGCCCCATGCGCATGCGCGCATCCTCCGGCGCGATGCGACTGCGGCGCGAGTGATGCCGGGCATCGCCGCCGTTCTGCTGGCGGAAGATATCCCCGGACTAAACGATGTCGGCGCGGTCCGCCATGACGAAATCCTGCTCGCCGACAAGGAAGCGTTTTATCATGGGCAAATTATTGCGCTCGTTGTCGGCGAAACTCAGGAAGCCTGCCGCGCCGCGGCGGAAAAGGTGATCGTCGAATACGAACCGCTGCCGCCGATCTTCACCATCGAAGAAGCGATCACGGCAAAACGTTTTCACACAGAGGCCAATCATATTTCGCGTGGAGATGTCGATCTAGCGTTGAAAAACGCGCCGCTAAAATTCGACGGTGAAATCTCGTTCGGCGGCCAGGACCATTTCTATCTCGAGACCAACGCCGCGTGGGCGGAGCGCGGTGAAGACGGAACGATGTTCGTCAGTTCATCGACGCAACATCCATCCGAGGTGCAGCACATCGTCGCGCACGTGCTCGCCCTGCCAATGCACAGTGTGGTCGTGGAATGTCCGCGCATGGGAGGCGGATTCGGCGGTAAAGAAACGCAGGCGGCAACGATCGCCGCATTGGCTGCGCTGGCCGCGACCAAAACCGGCCGCAAAGTGCGCATGCGCTTGAATCGCGACCAAGACATGATGATCACTGGCAAACGGCACCCGTTTCTCGCGAAGTTCCGCGTCGGATTCGATGCCGAGGGATTACTGCACGCGGCCAAGATCGACATCTTTTCAAATGGCGGTTGGTCGCTCGATTTGTCACGCGCGGTGACGGACCGCGCCGTGTTTCATCTCGACAACGCCTACTACATTCCGCACCTCGCCTTCACCGGCACGGTCGCGAAAACAAATCTGGCTTCGAACACGGCCTTCCGCGGTTTCGGTGGACCGCAGGGTATGTTGGTGATCGAAGAAATCATCGATCGCGTCGCGCGCCGAACCGGATTGGCGCCGGAAATTGTGCGCGCGAAAAATCTTTATCGCGACAAAGGCGAAACGAACACGACGCATTATGGACAGGAGATCGAGGACAATCGGGTCCAGCGCGTTTGGAAAGAGCTAATGGAATCGAGCGATTTCGCGGACCGACGAAAAGAAATTTCCGATTGGAACCAGGAACATCGACATCACAAGCGCGGCCTTGCCATTACCCCCGTGAAATTCGGCATCTCGTTTACGACGACGCATCTGAATCAGGCCGGTGCGCTCGTTTTGCTTTATCAAGATGGCACGGCACAGATTAATCATGGCGGCACCGAGATGGGACAAGGCGTGCATACGAACATCGCCGCCATCGCTGCACGCGAACTTGGCCTCACGCCGGACCGCGTTCGCATCATGCATACCCGCACAGACAAAGTGCCGAACACTTCGGCCACCGCGGCATCGTGCGGCACGGATTTGAACGGCGCAGCGGTGAAGAACGCGTGCGACACCTTGCGCGCGCGTTTGTTGCTATTCGCGGCCGAGCTATTGCAGGAGAAAAACGGGCGTCCTTCGGTCGATACCAAACTCGTTTTCGCCGAGAACGAAGTGTTCGATGTCGATCTTGTCGAATCACGCGTGCCGATGGCGGAAGTGATTCAGCGCGCTTATTTCGCGCGCACAAGTCTGAGCGCGACCGGTTTTTACAAAACGCCGGATATTCGATTCGACCGCGAGACGGGCCAGGGAAAACCGTTTCACTATTTTGCGGTCGGCGCGGCAGTGAGCGAAGTCGAAGTCGATGGATTGACTGGAATGATGCAGGTCAAGCGTGTGGATATTTTGCATGACGCCGGCGACGCGGTGAATCGCGGCGTGGCGCGCGGCCAGATCGAGGGCGGATTCGTGCAAGGGTGTGGCTGGCTCACGTGCGAAGAGTTGGTTTGGGATTCCAAGGGTCAACTGCTGACCCATTCGCCGGACACTTACAAGATTCCGGCAGTCGGCGACACGCCGGAAATTTTCAACGTCGCATTTCTCTCCCAAGCAACGCAGGCCAACGTGATTCATGGAAGCAAAGCAGTGGGCGAACCGCCGCTTATGCTTTCGCTTTCGGTGCGCGAAGCGATTCGCGATGCAGTGGCCGCGTTCGGAACTTCTGGCGGAGAGGTTCACCTCGCTTCGCCGGCAACTTGCGAAGCGATCTCGAATGCAATCGCCGGCCGGATTGGCGCGGAAAAACCACGCGCGATGACCGAGCACGTCACGGCCGAGCAAGTTCTGTCGTGAGAAAACTTCAGTATAAGCTCAGCGTAGCGCGCGGTGAGAAGCCGGCCGAGTTGCTTTTCAAGAACGCGCAGCTCGTCAACGTGCTCAGCGGGGAGATTCATAAAACCAACGTCGCGGTCGACGATGGGCGCGTGATCGGCTTTGGCGATTACGAAGCAAAGGAAGTTGTCGATCTTGCCGGTGCTTTTCTCGCGCCGAGTTTGATCGACGGACATTTCCACGTCGAGAGCACGATGGTCACACTGCCGGAATTGGTTCGCGCGGTCGTGCCGCACGGGACTGGTGCAATGGTGATTGATCCGCACGAATACGCCAACGTCCTCGGCATGGACGGCATTCGTTATGTGCTCGAATCGAGCAAGAATCTGCCGGTCGATTTTTTTATCATGTTGCCGTCGTGCATTCCTGCGACGCATTTGGAAACAGCCGGCGCGCATTTCACCGCCGACGACCTCGCCCTAATGATCGCGGACGATCGGATCGCGGGCATCGCGGAGCTGATGAATTATCCGGGAGTTTTTCTTGGACTCGAAAGCGAACTGGCAAAGATCGAGGCCGGCAAAGGCAAGGTGATCGATGGGCATGCGCCCGGTTTGCGCGGAAAAAATTTAAACGCATACGCGCTGGCCGGCGTTCGTTCCGATCACGAGAGCACCGAGCTGGAAGAAGCGCGCGAGAAGCTTCGGCTTGGTATGCACTTGCTTCTGCGCGAGGGCAGCACCGAGCGAAATTTGGAACACATCATCGGCATCGTGACGCCGCAGAATTCCGGGAACTGCTCATTCGCGACGGACGACAAATTACCCGGCGATCTCGTCCACGAAGGCCACATCGATCATTCCATTCGTAAGGCGATTGCGCACGGCGTCTCTCCTGTTACTGCCATTCAGATGGGCACGATCAATACCGCACGCCATTATCGCCTGAAAAATCATGGCGCGATCGCGCCGCGTTTCTGGGCGGACTTTATTGTGCTCGACGATCTGGAAAAAGTGTCGATCCAACGCGTTTACAAGAAAGGGAAACTCGTGGCGGAGAAAGGTCGTTACATCGACAAGAAGTCAAAGCCGGTCGAGCAACCGCGCAGCACGATGAACCTCAGCTATCACGCACCGCAAGATTTCGAGCTGAGAGCAAATAACGCAAAAAAAATCAAAACGATCGAGATTGTCCCGCACCAGATCTTGACTAAAGCAGCGCTCGAAGTGCCTAAGGTTTGCGATGGAAAAATGGTCGCTGACACGGAGCGCGACATTCTGAAGCTAGTGGTTATCGAGCGCCATCGCGCTACTGGAAACGTGGGGGTAGGATTTGTGCGCGGCTTCGGACTTCGTCATGGCGCGTTGGGATCCACGGTCGCTCATGACGCGCACAACGTTATTGTCGTCGGCACAACTGACGAGGACATCACAGCCGCGGTGCAAGCCTTGGAAAAAATGCGTGGCGGACAGGTTGCGGTTCTCGACGGAGAAATCCTGGCATCGCTGCCTCTGCCCATCGCTGGTTTGGTTTCCGATCAACCACTCGAAGCAGTTATCGACAAGATCGCGCAGTTGAATGCGGCCGCCGCGAAACTCGGGTCCACTCTTGACGCGCCATTCATGACGCTTTCGTTTTTGAGTCTTTCGCCGATTCCGGAGTTAAAATTGACGGACCAAGGGCTGGTAGATTCGGCGACCTTGCAGCTGACAAGTTTGATTTCGGAGTAAGATTACTCAACGAGCCAGGGTGGCGAAATTGGCAGACGCGCCAGACTTAGGATCTGGTGGAGCAATCCTTAGGGGTTCGAGTCCCCTCCCTGGCATTTTTTGCAAAACCGACAACCACTTGCTGATGCTTTCCTTCATTATTCCGGCTTACAACGAAGAGCTCGAGCTGCCCTCGACGATTGGCGCGATTAAGGCCGCGGGCGGATTCGCCGCAGCGAGTCCGTCCGGTGGCGGACAAGATCGACAATATGAAATCATCGTCGTCGATGATGGTTCGACGGATGCGACGGCAGAAATTGCGGCGCTGGCTGGCGCGAAGGTCGTTTCCATTAATCGCCGACAAATCGCTGCGGCGCGCAACGCCGGGGCGCAAGCCGCGCGCGGAGACGTTCTCTTCTTTGTCGATGCCGACACGCGGATCAACGGAAAGCACGTTATCGATGCACACGCCGCGCTAAACGCGGGTTGCTCCGGAGGCAGCGCGCGCATCGAAACCGACGGGACAATTCCATGGTGGGGACGTTTTTTCGTGAAAATCTTTTGCATCGTTTATTTTGCGAACAACCTCGGCGTCGGCGCATTCCTTTTCACCACGCGCAAGAACTTCGACGCAGTCGGCGGGCTCGATGAGCGCTATTTCGCCGGCGAAGAAGTCTTGCTTAGCCGGGCTTTGAAGAAGCTCGGACGCTTCAAAATCCTGCGCGAACCGATCATCACTTCCGGGCGCAAAATGCGTATGTATTCCGCCTGGCATTTATGGTGGCGAGGAACGCGGATGATGCTCGGCGGATTCCGCTCCTACCGCTCGCGTGACCGGCTCGATCTTTGGTACGAAGGGAAGCGCGAGACAAGATCCGGTTTCGCAGCTTCGCTACGGCGTGACAGGTCGACATGAACAGTTCGCGAATTGCCGTCGCCAAGACGCCGGAAGAAATTCGGCGATGCTACCCTGTGATGCGCGAGCTACGGACGCACTTTAACGACATTGAGAAATTCGTTGCGCGCGTCGTGCGCCAGCAGCGCGAAGGTTACCTGCTCGCGTTCGTTGAAGCGGAGAATGAAGTCCGAGCAGTCGCCGGCTACCGTTTCATGGAATCCCTGTTCTCAGGGAAATTTCTTTATGTGGATGATCTCGTTACGCGGGAGAGCGACCGATCGCGCGGCTTCGGCGGGCAGTTGCTTGACTGGTTAATCGAGGAAGCACGCACACATGATTGCGAACAACTGGAGCTCGACTCCGGCGTGCAACGTTTCGACGCGCATCGCTTCTATCTGGTCAAACGCATGAAAATTTCGTCTTATCACTTCTCTATCAGCACAAGCAGAATTGACCTATGAAAAACGAGAATCCCTGGATCACTATGTGTCCTGGCATCAAGCGCCAGACGGTGACAAGTGGCAAAGCGATGTACCAAATGCTGGCGCGGCTCGAAGCCGGCAGCAAGATGCCGGAACATCGACATCCGCAAGAGCAAATCGTCTACATCTTAAGCGGCCGGATGAAGTTGATCGTCGATGGAACGCCACACGAAATGGCGACGGGCGATTCGCATTACCTGGCGAGTGACGTCCCGCACGGCGTCGAGACAATCGACGAAACGCAGGTCCTCGACACGTTTAGCCCGCCGCGCGACGCATATCTCGCGATCGACGAAGCCAATCGGCAGAGAGTGTAGAAAAAGAATCGCTTCCGAATTAGCCTCCGTGTTAACCTCCGCGGCCTAATCACTCAAACTTATGTTACACATCATTTGGTCGATCATTGTCGGTGCCATTATTGGAGGAATCGCTGAGCTTCTCGTGCCCGGGCGGCAGCATCTCGGTTTTTGGAAATCGGCGCTGCTTGGTATCGCCGGTTCGATCATCGGCGGGTTAATTGGACGTTTATTCTCCAAACCGCAGCCAGGAACTTCATTTCATCCCGCTGGTTTCATCATGTCGATCATCTGCGCAATCCTTCTCTTGATCCTTTGGGGTCGGATGCATCCGGTATAGAACTTCCCGAAACTTGAAGACGCGGGACTTTACCAACAACACCGAAGTGGCAGCGCTGGTGAGCGCCTTTGAGAAGGCGACTATTCCCGCGTCGGAGTTCACGCATGTCGCGCACATCGCGGTGGCGTTGAGTTATCTGAACGAGATGCCACAGGATGCCGCGCTCGAGCGAATGCGTGAAAAGATCCGCGCGTTCGCTGCGCACCATGGCGTCACTAATCTTTATCACGAAACACTAACAATGTTTTGGATGTGCCTGCTCGATCACGTCGCCGCAAATTGCAATGGCAAGGTCCCGCTCTGGCAGCGCATCAATTCGATCGTGACGCGCTGGGGAACACGAGCGCCAGTGGATACGCATTACTCGCGTGAAGTGATCCTTTCAAACACCGCGCGCGAAAGCTGGGTGCCACCCGATCGTTTGCCGTTGCCATTCTAGATCGACAAGTCCCGAGACTTGCGATTGGCCATTAATCATCTACAATAGGCGCTTCGTTTATGGCAGAGAGCACGGACACGTTGGACATCAAGGAATTCCAACTGCACGAGAAAGACACGGGGAGCGCGGACGTTCAAGTCGCGCTGCTCACGCACCGGATCGCGCAGCTAACGGGACACTTGAAGACCAACGCGAAAGATCACTCCTCGCGCCGCGGCCTCCTTAAGATGGTGGCGCAACGCCGGAGCTTGCTCGATTACCTAAGCCGGTCGGAATCCGATCGGTACAAAAAGCTGATCGACAAGCTGAATCTGCGAAAGTAATCGCCGGGTCGATGTCGATCTTCCGCTCCGCGTTTTAGGCCGAACGAAAATTAACAACGCGTAAGCCCAGGCCGCTACGGCACCTTGGATTCTAGGTTTTAGCCCCGAAAGAAAATCGAGGTTAAAACCTACAGTCAGGGTGACCGGCTTGGAACTCGCACATCCAGGAAAGTTATATATGCAACAGAAGGTCACGGCGCAGATTGGCGCCAACAGTGTTTCTATCGAAACAGGCAAGATCGCGAAGTTGGCAGACGGCGCAGTAGTCGTCTCCTCCGGCGACACCATCGTGATGGTGAGCGCGGTCTCAGCCACATCGATCAAGGAAGGGCAGGATTGGTTCCCGCTCACGGTCGATTACCGCGAGAAAGCGGCGGCGGTCGGGAAATTTCCCGGCGGTTATTTTAAGCGCGAAGGTCGCCCCTCGGAAAAGGAGACGCTCACTTCGCGCATGACGGATCGGCCGCTGCGGCCGCTCTTCCCGCAGGGCTATTTTTACGACACCCAGGTCATCAGCATGCTGCTGAGCGCCGATGGGCAAAATGATCCCGATATTCTCGCGATGAACGGCGCCTCCGCCGCTCTTTGCGTTTCAGACATTCCATTTGCCGGACCGATCGGCGCGGTGCGCGTCGGTCGCGTCAACGGCCAGTTTGTGGCCAATCCGACGCACGATGAGCGCGTGGAAAGCGATCTCGATCTTATTTACGTCGGGACGGAAAACGACGTCATCATGATTGAAGGCGCGGCCAAGGAAATTCCGGAAGCGGATTTCGTGAAGGCGCTCGAGTTCGCGCATGGACACGCGCGCGAGATGATTCGGATTCAAAAAGAACTCGCGGCGCAAGTCGGCAAACCGAAACGCGAAATGCCATTGCTCCATGTCGATCCAACGTTACTCGACATCGCCTATCAGGTGGCGGGCGATAAGATCGAAGGCGCTCTTTATACAGAAGGCAAAGTCGCGCGCAGCAAAGCAGTCGAAGCGTTACGCGAGCAGGTGAAGGCGGCGATCGTGGAAAAACATCCGGAGGCCGACAAGTTCGCGATCACGCAGGCATTCGATTACGTGCAGAAGAAGGCGTTTCGCAAAAGTATTCTCGAAAAACAGAAGCGTATGGACGGCCGCGGTTATCAGGATTTGCGGCAGATCACTTGCGAAGTCGGCGTGCTTCCCCGCGCGCATGGTTCGGCCATTTTCCAACGCGGCGAAACGCAAGCGCTCGCGCTTGCGACACTTGCGCCGATCGAAGAAGCGCAACACATCGACGCTTACGGTGGCGGCGAAATTTCGAAGCGTTTCATTTTGCATTACAACTTCCCGCCCTTCAGCGTCGGCGAAACTGGCCGAACCGGCGGCGCGAGCCGTCGCGAGATCGGACACGGTGCGCTTGCGGAGCGTTCGCTCGAGCCGATTATCCCGAGCGAAATTGATTTTCGCTACGCGCTCCGAATTTCGAGCGAGATCATGGAATCAAATGGATCGACGTCGATGGCCAGTGTGTGCGGCGGAATGCTCGCGCTCATGGACGCCGGTGTCCCAGTCAAAGGAATGGTCGCGGGAATTTCAATCGGCCTGGTCACTGAATCCGCCGACGACGGCCAGATGAAGCGCTACGAATTGCTGACCGACATCATTGGTTCGGAAGATCATTTCGGAGACATGGATTTCAAACTGTGCGGCACCGATACGGGCCTAACCGGGTTCCAGCTCGATCTGAAACTTCGTGGCGTGAGTCACAAGATTATGGCCGAAGCGATCACGCGCGCGAAAGAAGCGCGCACCAAGATTCTCGGAATCATGCGCGGAGCGCTGGACAAGCCGCGGGCGGAATTGTCGAAGTACGCGCCTCGAATTGAGACGATCAAAATCAATCCGGAGAAGTTCGGGGCGCTCATCGGCCCCGGCGGCAAGACAATCAAGGGGATCGTCGCAGAGACCGGAGCGGAGATTAACATCGAAGACGATGGCTCGGTGCACATTTACGCGACGAGCCCTGAGAGCATGGCGCGCGCGAAAGAAATCATCGGCGGCATGACCCGCGAGATCGAAGTCGGCCAAACATATCAAGGACGCGTTGTCTCGACGAAGGAGTTCGGCGCGTTTGTCGAGGTCTTCCCGGGGAGGGACGGGCTCGTGCACATTTCCGAGCTCGCCGATTTCCGCGTGAACCGCACTGAGGACGTCGTCAAAATCGGTGACATGGTCTGGGTGAAATGCATCGGCATCGACGACAAAGGCCGAGTGAAGTTATCGCGCAAAGCTGCGCTGAAAGAGCGCGCGGAAGCCGAGACCGGACAGCCGATGCCCGATTACGAGCCAGCCAAGCGCTAAGTCGCGAAACACGCGATCTTGGTAGCACACGCGTTCGCGTGTGGTGCGGCGTCGCGCCAACACGTGCTGAGATCGCTGCGCGATTTGCGATTGAGCTGCGAGGGTGAAAGTTCGCCATAGCGGGACGTTATCGCGAGCACGCGAGACGCGTGCGCTACCCAATATGAAATCCGGATTCCTTGAAAAACTGATCGGCCGGCTCGGGCGGATTGGGCCGGAGGAAGTGCAGAATTATTTCCTGCGGCTCGCGCAGGAGAAAGGTTTTCTCGAGACCGTTTTCAACGCCATCCAGGAAGGAATTATCGTAACTGATTCGAGCGGGCGCATCACATATCTAAATCAGGCGGCGTGCGAATTGTTCGGGCTACAAAACGAGGACGCGATCGGCAAATTGCTCGACGAGCGCGTGCGCGGACTCGATTGGAAGTCACTCACGCAAAGTGGCGGACCGGTCAGTCGCGACATCGAGATTTTTTATCCCGCCAATCGGGTGATCAATTTCTACATCGTTCCGCTTCTGATCGAGCAGCATGCGGCGGACGGTAAGATCGATCCGCCTTCGCAAAGCTCCGGCGCGACAGGCAACGACAAGTTCGACATGGCGGCCCAGCAAGTCGGTCACGCCATGATTCTCCGCGATATCACCGAGAGCCGGCGCTCGGCTGCGCAGACGCTCGAGTCGGAGCGTTTCAATGCGCTCACGCTGCTTGCGGCCGGCGTGGCGCACGAGATCGGGAATCCATTAAACTCGCTTCATATTCATCTTCAATTAATGGAGCGCAAAGTGCGTGAACTGGATGAAAAGTCGCGCCAGGAGTTACAGGGATCAATCGACGTAGCGCGCACTGAGATCAGCCGGCTTGATTCCATTGTCACGCAGTTTCTGCGCGCCATCCGTCCGACCCGACCGGAGCTGCGTCCAGAAAATGTGAACACAATTGTCGAAGAAGCGGTTCGCTTTTTCACACCAGAAATCAAGGATCGCGACATCGTCGTCGAGCAGGAATTACGTTCCGATCTGCCGTTGCTCGAACTGGATCGCGACCAAATGAAGCAGGCCTTTTATAACGTGATCAAGAACGGTCTCGAAGCGATGAAGCAACGCGGCATCTTGCACATACGAACAGATAAAGATGACTCCCATGTTCTGATTAGCTTTACCGATACCGGTGGCGGCATCTCGGCGGAAAATCTCAGTCGCGTTTTCGAGCCTTACTTCACGACCAAATCCTCCGGGACCGGTCTGGGGCTATTAATTGTCCGCCGGATTGTAAGGGAGCACGGCGGGGAATTATCGATCGCCAGCAACGAAGGCAAAGGCCTCGCGCTCACGATTCGCCTACCCTACATCGACAAACGCGTGCGCATGCTCGAAGCGGGGGATCGCAAGAAGGAGGAGGGATGAGGGCAGAGGGCGGAAGACAAGACTTGCGAGCGCGGACGAAAGATTACGCGCTGCGAATTATCCGACTTTATCGTGCGTTGCCGCAAAGAGATGGAGTCGCGGATCCTCGGAAAACAATTGCTGCGATCGGCAACTTCCGTCGCTGCCCATTATCGAGAAGCGTGTCGCGCAAAATCCGACCTCGATTTTATTAGCAAGCTCGAAGGCGCGCAGCAAGAACTCGACGAGTCGGATTTGTGGCTCGAACTCCTATCCGATTCAAGCGTTATCAAATCGAACTTGGTTCAACCGCTCCGCCAAGAAACGGACGAATTGATCTCGATCTTCGTGGCGATGACTAAAAATGTAAAAACACGCCGACGCGGTGTGATCTGATTTCCGCCCTCCTCCTTCCTCCTTCCGCCTTTCTTCTTCTACCAAGCCACCCCCACTGCAGTTCCGACGTAATTGTCATCGGTTAACTGCTTGAGCATGAAATCGGCGACGTCAGCGCGAGAGATGCGAACCGTCCAGATAAAATTGCCCAGATTATGGCCGTGACGGTATTTACCCCGCGCCGGTGAATTTTTCAGCACGCCCGGCCTTACAATTACCCAATCCACTTCGCTTTCCTCGATCAGTTTTTCCTGTCGCACCTTGTCCCAAAAAACAAAAGGCAGAATCAAAGGAACGACCAAAAAAGTAAAAAGAAGACCGAGGCGACCGACACTGTTCCCGAGTCCAAGCGAACTCTCGCAGACAAAACGCGGCACGTTGCATTCCTTCATCGCGCGCAAAATGTTGCGCGTGCCCTCTGACAAAATTTTGTTTGGATAAAACCAGCGCTTATGACCGAGCGCAGAAAGCACTGCGTTTTGTCCCTGCATTGCCGACTTCACCGCTGCGTAGTCGAGCACATTGCCTTTTATTACACGGAGGTTTGGGTGCTGGGTCTCGAGCTTGGCGGGGTTTCGGACCAGCGCGGTTACTTGATGACCAAGGTCGAGTGCTTGTTGCACGAGTTGGCGCCCGGTTCCGCCTGTCGCACCGATGATAAGGATCTTCCAACGGTTGCCCCAGCCGTGTGACGGCTGGCGGGGGTGCTTTGAACGCGGCGGTTTACGCGCTAGCACCACCGATAACACTAACGCATAGATGATTAGGATCAGGAGGAGTCTCACGGCTCGGAGCTAAGTCATTGTTTTATCACCATTTGAGAGGTTGCGAGACTTATCTTTGGGCGCGTCAAAAATTCGTTCACTCCGACGACTTATCGATTGAGAGATCGGCGATTGAGTGAGAATTAATGGCTCAGTCGCAAACTCGATATCTTCGAAATGGATTCCATGCAACCAACCATCCTCATCGTCGACGATGAGAAGCATACGCGCGACGGATTGCGGCGTTTGCTTGAAAATGATTACGACGTCTACATCGCGGCTGATATCGCGGGCGCGATGGATGTGCTCGAGCGCGAACAAATAGACCTCTTGCTTACCGATCTGCGTCTGGGGAGCGAAGATGGGATGCAGTTAATCGATCGCGCGCTGAAGATGCCGCATCCGCCGATCGGCATCATGATGACAGCTTATGGCTCAGTCGATACCGCGGTCGAAGCGATGAAACGCGGCGCTTACGATTTCGTGACCAAGCCGCTCAACCTCGACAAAATAGAAATTTTGATCGCGCGGGCGCTGCAAAGCCGCCGGCTCGAGCAGGAGAACCGGACACTGCGCCAGCAAGTCGACGAACGCTATGGGCTGGAAAATATCTTGGGGGAATCGCCTGCGCTGCGGGAAGTGCTCGATACTATTCGGCAAGTCGCGCCCTCCTCGGCAAGCGTTCTCATCGAAGGCGAAAGTGGAACAGGCAAGGAACTCGCGGCGCACGCTATTCATAACTTAAGCCGGCGCAATAAAGCGAAGTTTGTTGTGGTTCATTGTGCGGCACTTTCGCCGCAATTGCTCGAGAGTGAGCTGTTCGGCCACGAGAAGGGAGCATTCACCGGCGCGAGCGAACGCCGCATCGGACGTTTCGAACGAGCGGACGGTGGCACCCTTTTCCTCGACGAAATAGGCGAAATTGATCCGAGCACGCAGGTAAAACTCTTACGCGTCATGAGCGAGCAGCGGGCGTTTGAGCGGGTGGGAGGAAATCAGACCCTGCACGCGGATGTGCGACTGATCGCAGCGACGAACAAAAACCTGGAGAAACTCGTGCAGGATGGAAAATTCCGCGACGATCTCTTCTTCCGCCTGAATGTGGTGCGGGTCACGATGCCTCCATTGCGGGAGCGGAAAGAAGATATTCCGCTTCTAGTTCGCAGTTTTTTGCGGCATTTCTGTAAAGCGAATGAGAAGCCGCTTCTTGAGCTTACGGCCGATGCGATGAACGCGCTTCTGACCTACGACTGGCCGGGAAATGTGCGCGAACTGCGCACCGCAATCGAGCACGGTGTAGTTATGGCGACCGGACCCAAAATTGCGGTGCGGGACTTGCCCATGGCAGTGCGAGAAGTCGCCGGCACATTATTACCCCGGGGCATCTCCGCGACGAAAGCGTTTGGCGAAAAGGCGAGTCCACTCGATTTGCATGAGACGGAGCGTAAATTAATTCTTCAGGCCCTGGCCACAACCAATGGCAACGTGACCGCGGCCGCCA
>JALYUC010000036.1 GCA_030853965.1 Verrucomicrobiota bacterium
GCTCATTACCGCGCAAGTGGCAGCTTGGGGTTTCTGGACTTATTTCTTTTTATTTTGCGAGCGATGGAATCTTTCGCCCACGCTTCAATTGCTCGGCGCGTTGTCGATCGTCGCTCATCCCACCGCATTCTTTCTCATCGCCGGCTACTCGGAATCACTCTTCCTCATGTCCCTGCTCGGATTTATTTACTGGAGCAGCGCGGAGGGCGGAGCGGCCAAAATTTGGGCGGCATTGCACGGAATGATCATGTCCGCGACACGGATCGTCGGTATTCCCTGCGCCGCCTTTCCCGTTGTGCGTTCGGTATTTACTAGGGGAATCAAAAAGACATTTGAGCCTGGGGTATGGTTTCGACAACACCTGCCGGCGATTGCTCTAATGATGACGGCGACTTCGGGGGCGGTTCTTTTCTTTATCTACTGCCAATTACGATGGGGCCGCTGGGATATGTATATGCTAACGCAGTCTGCCGGTTGGGGAATCACCTTCGATTACCTGGCCGTGTTCAGGCCATCCAGTTATCACTGGCTGATTCCAGCTCTAAACAACCCAACGCAAGCGAGTCAGATGTCGATGACGCTCGGCTTGTTAATGTTCGTCTTCATTGCGATCTGCGAACTGATTCCAGCTATGCGCCGGCGAACAAACTGGCCGGTCCGCATAGGGTTCTATTTCTGCGCCGCGATTATTTATTATGTTTCTGTGAGCGGCGTCGCGTCCGTGGAGATGGAGAGCATGCTGCGTTATGAATTTTGCGTGCACGCATTGATTGTACTGGCTTTTTTGCATTTTTTGCGTCAATATCGCGTCCCGCCGGTGCTCATCCGGGCCTTCGGGATGGCGGTCGTGGTGCTGGGCGGCGCTGCGGGGTTGAGCGTGCAGGGGTGGTACGTCTGGAACTTTACTAGAGGAAATTGGGTTGCGTAGGAAATGGAGACAACTGTTGCGATTATCGGAGCGGGGCCGGCCGGGCTAACGGCCGCGTATCTTCTTTCCAAAAACGAAGTGGATGTAACAGTCCTCGAAGCCGATCCAGTATACGTTGGCGGAATCTCACGAACGGCCACCTATAAGGGTTTTCACTTTGACATCGGCGGACACCGCTTCTTTTCCAAGTCCAAGGCAGTCGAAGACCTTTGGACTGAGATTTTGCCTAACGACATGCTGCAGCGGCCTCGTTCCTCGCGAATTTTTTACGGCGGCAAATTTTTCACCTATCCGCTCAAGCCTTTCGAAGCGTTGGTAAAGCTCGGAATTTTTAAATCCGTCCTTTGCGTTCTGTCCTGGCTGAAGGCGCGCGTGTTTCCGGTGAAGAATCCGCGAAACTTCGAAGACTGGGTGAGCAACCAATTCGGCAAACGTCTCTTCAACACTTTCTTCAAGAGTTACACCGAAAAAGTTTGGGGAATGAGCTGCAAGGAAATTTCAGCGGATTGGGCGGCGCAGCGCATCAAAGGCCTTTCCCTAGGCAGTGCGATCAAGAACGCTTTGTTTCCGCAGCGTCAACCGAAGGACCGGACAAAAGTTATCAAGACACTAATCAATTCCTTTCGTTACCCGCGTAAAGGTCCGGGAATGATGTGGGAAGCGTGCGCGGAAAAAACCAAGGCGATGGGTGGCAGGATCGAGTTGGGTTGCAAGGTCACCAGCTGCGCCTACGACGCCGGTAAATCTACATGGACCGTACAATTCGAAGATCGACAAGGTAAGGTGCAGGCGCTGGAAGCCGACCATGTGATTTCTTCCGCGCCGATGCGCGAGTTGATCCGTGGCTTAACTCCGCCGGTTTCCGAGCGCGCTCGTCGCGCGGCTGACAGCTTGAAGTACCGTGATTTCCTCACCGTGATGCTGATCTTGAAAGATCGACAACTCTTCGATGATAATTGGATCTACATTCACGATCCGAGCGTCAAAGTTGGTCGCGTTCAAAATTTCCGCTCCTGGTCGCCGGAGATGGTGCCGGACCCTGACAAAGCCTGCTACGGTCTCGAATATTTCTGCTTCGAGCACGATGGAGTTTGGGATGCGAACGATTCCGACTTAATTGACTTGGCGAAAAAAGAGCTGATTAAAATTGGCCTGGCCCAGGAAGGCGATGTTGTTGACGGTTGCGTTGTTCGCCAGAAAAAGGCTTATCCAGTGTATGCCGATGATTACGCCTCGCACGTCGAGACAATTCGCGCGGAACTCGACAGTCGTTACCCGAATCTGCATCTCGTCGGTCGCAACGGCATGCATAAATATAATAATCAGGACCACGCCATGATGACGGCGATGCTTTGCACCGAGAATATTCTGGCCGACACGAAGCTCTACGACCTATGGCAGGTGAACGGTGATGCCGAGTATCACGAGGCTGGTGCAGTCCCCGCTGAAGAAGAACACGGCACGGGGATTCGACTGGTTCCGCTGCGTGTGGATTCCACGCCTTCAGCCAGCCCCGCGTCGGAGTAGGGCGCCCCTGGAGCTACGCGAGTGGATCTCGCTCGCATTTTTGAAGAAGCGTATCAGCGCGGAAACGAAATTCTTGCGTCGTGAATCGATTGGGAATCCGGTACTTCCACGTCATAGGAATGACTTTTTCAAATCGAACAGAAGCTGGGCGCCTCCTCGCTGAAAAGCTGGAGAAATATGCCGGGCGAAACGACGTGATCGTGCTTGGTTTGCCTCGAGGCGGTGTTCCCGTCGCCTACGAAGTGGCGCAGCGCCTCGGCGCACCGCTCGACGTTTTTATTGTGCGCAAACTTGGTGTCCCTGGTTTCGAAGAACTGGCCGTCGGCGCGATCGCGTCCGGAGGTGTGCGCGTCTTGAATGAAGATGTCGTGCGCGCTTTGCCGAATGCGGAGCAGTTGATCGAATCGGTAACGGCGAAAGAGACCGCCGAGCTGGAGCGACGCGAGCATAGTTATCGCGACGGGCGACCCGCGCCAGATTTGCACGACCGCGTCGTTATTCTGGTGGATGACGGTTTGGCGACGGGCGCGACGATGCGCGCCGCAGTCGCAGCCTTACAGCAGCGGAGCGTTGCCAGAATTGTAGTGGGAGTACCGGTAGGTGCGCCGGAGACGTGTCGGGAATTTGAAAATGAAGTGGACGAAACGGTCTGCGCAATCGCGCCGAAATGGTTCCAGGCGGTGGGCCAGTATTACGAAGATTTTTCGCAAATCACTGACGAAGAAGTGCGCGAACTGCTCGGCCGCGCCGCGCAGAGGAGTGGATCGTGAGCAACGTTGCAATCATCTTCGCTCACACGGTGCATAATTTGATCACTTGGTTTGCCCACCTTTGTTCATGAATGGCGTAAACAGATCGATCGGAACAGGAAGAAACGTCGTCGTGTTATGCTCGCTGGAAATCTCGCGCATGGTTTGCAGGAAGCGCAGTTGCAGCGCGATCGGTTCCTTGCTCATCATCGCGGCGGCCTGCACCATTTTTTCCGCGGCTTGAAATTCGCCTTCCGCGTTGACGATCTTGGCGCGGCGCTCGCGTTCGGCTTCGGCCTGCTTGGCCATCGCGCGCTTCATCGTGTCGGGCAGCGCCACGTCCTTTACCTCGACCGCCGTGACTTTGACGCCCCATGGTTCGGTTTGCCGGTCGATGATCTCCTGCAACTTCAGGTTGATCGACTCGCGCTGCGAAAGCAGGTCATCGAGCGGCGCCTGGCCGAGGACGCTGCGCAGCGTGGTCTGCGACATTAGCGAGGTGGCTTTGAGAAAGTTCTCCACTTTCACAACCGCGGCTTGCGGATCGACCACGCGGAAATAAACAACCGCATCGACCGTTACCGGCACATTGTCACGCGTCATCACCTCCTGCTTCTCGACGCTGATGGTGACGACGCGCAAATCCATTCGCACCATTCGATCGACAATCGGGATGAGGAAAATCAGTCCAGGCCCTTTCGCGCCGAGTAATTTCCCGAGACGGAAAATGACTCCTCGCTCGTATTCGCGCAGGATGCGGATCATCTGGGGCAGGATGATCGCGGCAACGATGATGAGGGGTATGGCCCAACCAAACAACTTCAACAGTCCTTCGATTAATGGCATGGCTTTATGTTCCTTTGCTTTTTACTTTTAGAGTTAATCCTTGTACCGCTGCGATCTCTGCTACTTCACCTTTTTCGATAGGGGTATCGCTGACCGCATTCCAATACTCGCCTTCAATGAAAATTTTGCCGCTGCGCGAGTCAATTGGAGTCAAAGTGGTCACCGTTTTCCCCAGCAGGGTTTCCGCTCCGGCCTTCACTGGCAAGAGCTGCGCGCGCAAACCTTTTCCGATCACAAAAACAAAGAACGCCGCGGTAATCAGCGTCGCCGGAATAATGTAGCTCAGCGATAAACGAAAGAGCGGATCAGCGCGGTTGAAAAGCATGAGCGAGCCGATTAGAAACGAAATGATTCCCCCGGCCGTCAGCACACCGTGCGTAGGCGCGTAGATATCAAAGATAAAGAGCATGAGGGCGAGCGCGATCAATGCTAGTCCCGTCACGTTGACCGGAAGAATCGCCGCCAAATAGAGCGCAAGGATCAAGGCAATCGCGCCAACCACACCCGGCAGGATCGCGCCCGGGGTTGTCATTTCACCGATGATTCCGTAGATGGCGATGAGCATGAGAATAAACATGACCTCAGGCCGCCAAAGCTTTTGAAAGACGCGTTCGGACGGCGACATCTTGATCTCGGAAATCTCGGCACCGGTGGTCTTGAGCGTCTTGCCGTCGATCACGCGCCCATTCAATTGCTTGAGCAAATCCGCTAGATCGACGGCGATAAGATCGACAACTTTTAACTCGAGCGCTTTCTCCGCGCTGATCGACGCGCTCTCCCGCACGGCCGATTTCGCCCACTCGACGTTGCGGTGGCGCCGGGCCGCGATCGCTTCGATGTAGCTCACTGAGAAATTTTCGAGCTTCTGCTTCATCGTCTCGTCGGGCTTTTGTTCGCCACCCGTCGGATTCCCACCCAGCATAACCGGATGCGCCGCGCCAATCGTCGTGGCCGGCGCCATCGCCGCGACGCTCGCAGCAATGGTAATAAAACAACCGGCACTGGTCGCACTCCCGCCGGTCGGAGAGACATAAACCACCACTGGCACAGAGGACGCTAAAAAGTCTTGTACGATTGTTTGCGTCGAATCAAGCAACCCGCCGGG
>JALYUC010000057.1 GCA_030853965.1 Verrucomicrobiota bacterium
ATGCGAATCCAGTGCATCGCGCGTCCGTGGCTTACCTGTAGTTTGCCGACGACCGGGATGTTGTTTTCGGCCTGGCAGGCAATAACGCACGCGCTGCAACCGGTGCAGACATTAAGATCGACACTCATCCCCCACTGCTGTTCCGCATTCAGCGCCGGATGGCCGTAAAGCGAGGCAAGCGCGGCGGTAGTTCATCGTCGCCGGCAATCTTTTTCACAAACTCGTTGTCTTCCCGGTAGTGGTCGAGCGTCGCCTCGCGCACGAGACCGCGACCTTCGATACTCCAATGTTCCTGCGTGACGGAGAGTGGATATTTGCCGCCGGTTTTTTCTACTTTGACGCTTTCGATCCCTTTTCCATCCGCCACGATGAAATGCGGATTTGCGGCGGTTCGCAAAAGATAAGCGTTGAAGCCGGTCTGTTCGGCCACGGCCGGTTTTTCTTCGACTGCTCCGCCCGCATACGGCAGAAACTCAAACCCCGGCATCTTGCGACCGTAACCCAGCGGAATTGTGATGGAATTGTCCGCGTGTCCCGGCGAAACCAGCGCGGCGATCACTAACTCGCGCTTGATCGGCTGATTGTTTCCGTCGCGCGCTGCATCCGTGACCACGACTCGAATAAGATCGCCGGTAACGACATCGAGATGCTTCGCCAGGTCCGGACTCATCAAGGCAGCGTTGTCCCAAGTCAGCTTCGTGACAGGATCCGGCAGTTCCTGCAACCAGCCGTTATTGGTGTAACGCCCGTCATCGATCGAATAACTGCGAACGAAAACAATCTCCGGCGACTCCGCAGTGGGAGCAGGTGGTGATGCCCAAAGTCTCTGCGCGAGACCGCCCGCGGCGCCGGCATTGAAATTCGCGGTTCGATCTGGCGGCACGGCGTGCGCTGCGAAACCATCTCGCAAAAAGCGCGACCAGGCGGTTTGAAAATCGCCCGCCGGTTTGGTCGCGCGAAATGTTTCCTGCACCAACTCTGGGCCTTCGACCTTCGGGGCGCCGAGTAAGGTGTTCATCAACTCGATTTCGGAAAGTCCACCAAAGAGCGGCAGGATCATCGGTTGGATCGACAAGTAGGCGCCATCCGACGTGATCGCGTCACCCCACGATTCGAGATAATGCGCCATCGGCACATGCCACGCACTTATCGCCGAGGTCGCATCCTCGTGATAACCGAGCCTGATAACCTCCGGCACCTTCTTCTGCAGATCCACCCAATCCATTGCCGGCTGATCCTGAAGCAATGAACGAAAAGCGTTGAACACTGGATCACCGCCGAAGATGAAAAGCTGTTTGATGCGGTCGTGAATTATTTCGTCTGCCAATTGCAGCAAGCTCATCGTTCGCGCATCTCGCGTGAACTCGCGCACAGTCAATGTCGCACCAACGTTTTTGAGTGCGACATTCATAGCGTAAGCGAGCAGGTGCACGGCAACCGGTTGATGCGAGCCGGCTAGCACCAGACTCGCGCCCGCTTTCGAAACGAGATCTGCCGCTGCTTCCGCGATCCATTCTTCGTCAAGTCCCTCGATCGCAGCCGGCGTTATTGTATCGAGCAACGAGGAGAGTCCCGCGTCGCCGGTACCACTCGCAATTTCTTTCGCGAGCGCATATGCCACCGTCGAAATCTGGCTCGCTGCGCAACGCAAACGATGATCGGCCATGGAACCCGTAAGAGTGAAGCGGTTCTCCACCACATAAAGGCGGTTCATCGCATCTTTCGCGGCACTGACGCGACGCCGCGATGTGAATGCACGCACAGAGGCCACGTCGCCTTCGCCGCAATCCAGGAAATCGCTATCAAACGCGAGCACAACGTCGGCCCGCTCCAGACGCGGAACGAGGCGCGAATTTCCACCGAAGCCGGTCCCGGCCGCGACCTGTTGTGCCTGCGTCAACGCCGCGTCGTAAACACACCACCGCATCTTCGGAAATATTTTTTCAAGCTCACCGCGCAATCGTTCGCGCGTCGGCGAATGTACTTCCTCGACCAGAAAAGCCACACCGGCGCCCCCATCCGCCTCCATCTGCGGACGCAACTTGTCGATGTACGCTTCAAACTCCGCGCGGCTCGAACCTTTTCC
>JALYUC010000063.1 GCA_030853965.1 Verrucomicrobiota bacterium
AAACGGCATCGCGATCCTGGCGTCGATGAGCTCTTCGGTTTAATTTCCGGCAACGGCGCGAAGCCCGCTAAACGGAGGCGAAAGAAATGAGCAAACTCGGACAAGTGGTGGAGTCGGTGGAGAAGTACAACAAGTTCGTTCTCGATCAGGTAAAGCGCGCGCGCACCGATGAAAAGTTCGGTCGCGACCTGCTTGGCCGTTGGAACGATATCAAAGCGAAGATTCCGACTAGTCGCGCGCCGACAGGACTGGAACTTCCACGCCTGGCGTTGCCCGAGATTGATGAGCCGGGAGAAATTGCGCGTTTTCTGTTTGGAGACGGAATGCCGGGTGAGTTCCCGTTTCTAAATGGCGCGTATCGCGAAATGTACCTCGAGCCGGTGCGCGACGTGGAAGAAGGCAGCTTCGGCAAAAGCAGTCACAGCAAGAATGGAAAGTCGAAGAACGGCAAGATCGACAAGAAGATTCCGCAAACGGAGGAGCCCACGCGATTATTTTCCGGGTTCATGCTCGCGGATGATACGAACGAGCGTTTTCATTATTTAACGGCGCACCAACGCACACATCGGCTCAGCACCGCGTTCGACGGCCCGACTCTTTACGGAATCGATAGCGACGCGGACGGCGTCTTCGGAAAAATCGGCGAGGGCGGCGTCGCGATCGACACCGTCGAAGACATGGTGCGTCTGTATGATGGATTCGATCTCGGTGCGCCAACTTTCTCCGCGTCGATGACCATCAGCGGGCCGGCCCCGATCATCATGGCGATGTACATCGCGGCCGCAAAACGCCGCTTCGGCAAATCGGTCGTTCCGAAATTACGCGGCACAGTCCAAGCCGACATCTTCAAGGAGGTGCAGGCGCAGAACGAAACGATTTTCCCGACAGAAGCATCGCTGCGTTTTCTCACCGACATGGTGGAGTTCACCACGCGCGAAATGCCGCGCTGGTATCCGATCTCGATCAGCGGTTATCACATTGGGGAAGCTGGCTCGACGCCGGTGCAACAGGCCGCTTACACGCTCTCGAACGGATTCGCTTACGCCGAGA
The DNA here is from genome assembly GCA_030853965.1 of Verrucomicrobiota bacterium. Lineage (GTDB taxonomy): Bacteria > Verrucomicrobiota > Verrucomicrobiia > Chthoniobacterales > UBA10450 > JALYUC01. The sequence continues at coordinate 1,051 of JALYUC010000063.1, forward strand.
TGTTCGCCGCGCGCGGAATTCCGATCGAGCAATTCGGTCCGCGCCTTTCCTTCTTTCTCGATTGCGGCCTCGACGTCGAATACATCGCTTTGTCGCGTGTTTCCCGCCGAATCTGGGCCATCGGCATGCGCGATGCGTTTGGGGCAGGGCCGCGCGGGCAAATGTTTAAGCTGCACACGCAAACGAGCGGCCGTTCGCTTGTTGCCGCCGAATTCAAAAATAACCTCACCCGCACCGCTGCGGAGCTAATGCTTGCCTACATGAACGCGACAAACTCGTCGCATTCAAACAGCGCCGACGAACCGTTCACCACACCGAGCGAAGAATGGATCAGGCTAGCAGCGCACGGGCAGGCCATCCTGCTCGAAGAGTCGGGGATCTTTAAGCACACCATGAACATGTTAAGCGGATCGCCTGGCATGAAAGCGGTCGAGCGCGCTGTCGAAGCCGCGATCCTGGAAGAGTTCCGCGAGATCGAGAAGATGGGCGGTGTGCTGGCCGCCGTGGAGAATCGTTACCAGCGCAGCCAGATCCAAAACGCCGCGCATCGTTATGAACAGCAGATTTATGACGGCACACGGCCGATCATTGCGCTGAACAAATATCGCAACGGCGAAGACGACGCGCCTGAAGTGAAGCTTGTGCGCACACCGCGCTCCAAGCAGCAACTGCAAATCGATCGCCTCACGAAATTCAAAAAGAAAAACGCAGAGAAAGCGAAACGCGCCCTAGCCAAACTCGGCGACGTCGTTGAGGGCGGTGAAAATTGTTTCCCGGCTTTGCTCGAAGCCGTCGAAGTTTGCTCGTTAGGTCAGATCACCGGTTGCTTGCAGGAAGTCGTCGGGCGGTTCCGGCCGATGGTGTAGTTTTTCAATTACTTTTTTCCGGCGGGTTTGAGGCGCATGTTGTCGCCGTAAAACTCCATGCAACGAGAGTCGACGACGTTCGTGGGCTTGATCGAGACGATGATGTCATTTCCCGCGCGGGTGATCGTTCCGTTCCCCGAATTTTGGAAACCGTCCTTCCACTTGAATTCAACCACTCCCTTGGATGTGACTTTTCCTCTTCCATCCGCTTCGGGAGCAGCGCCGTGGCCGTCGGTGTGAACTGCGCTGAAGAACACCAATACTTCCTTCCCGCTTTGCTCCAGGCTCATTTGAAATACACCCCGACCTTTCAGGAATTTTTTGTCGGCAAACTCCCCGGCAAAATTTGGTGTCTTCGCCGCAATCACATTCGCGCTTAAAATCAGAGCGAGCGCGGTAAGCGAAAAAGTCAGTTGTCGATCTTTCATGCGCACGTTTTAGCGCGGGCCGCGCCTGTTTGCGATGCTCAAATCAGGCAACGCGGCGGAGTGGGATTCAAATTGTGAGCATTACGAACGGCGTTATGCTGCGCGCATCCATGGCT
>JALYUC010000068.1 GCA_030853965.1 Verrucomicrobiota bacterium
CGCGCCAATAACAATGAGTCAGGATATGATGCCGGCCGACTTCGCCGCCACTTTCGATCTCGCGTCCTGCCGGCACTGCCCAATGAAACAACGCATTGAATCGCGTCACGCGCACGCCGGTGGCGGATGGCTTCACGTGTTCGAGGAATGTTGAAAATCGACCGATGATTTTGCGGGCCGTCAATTCCTCCGCGACCCGGTAAAATTCATCGAGCGAGGCACCTGCTTCTTCTGCGCGTGCAACCCACGGCGTCGGCCGAATTTCTTCCGCAGTGAATTCGCGTTTCAGCGCGAGCAGCACCTTCCACTCTCGCTCGCTAAGATCGACAACCTGCACTGGAATCATCTTCGCAGGCCCATCTCCCTTGCTTCCCGGCTCGATTGTTTTCCTCCGCACGTGGCCGACGCCAAGCGTGAAAATTCCTTTCGCCGGCATGAGACGAAAGCGTTCCGCGCCGACTTTTTTGGAGAGCAACTCACCGTGTTGCTGCAACGAAAAACCACGCGGCACTTTCAGCGTTGTCCAAAGTTTATAATCCGATCCGGCCGCCACCGTGTCGGTTGAACGCAAAACGACGTGACCGGAAAACGGATCGTTCTGAAACATCCAGTCGAACGCATTGTCGATCTTGTCCTCGGGGACTTTCCACGCGACGAGCGCTCCTTCCGCGAGATTAGTTGCGAGTAGCGTCTGACGAACGCGGCGGATTGTCCCGGCGCGGAGCATCGCCGCGATGCGCGCCATCACAACATCGACATCTACATCTGAGCGCCGTGCGATTTCCTCAAACGGCTCGCGGACAAAACCTTCGATCTTGTCCTCGGAAATGGCCAGGATCCTCGCATTAATCGAATCATTGTGCTCCACCGGCAGCATGCGAATTAATGTGGCACAGGCATCCTGCCTGTGAATGATATTTTAAGCGTGATCAGGGCGATCTTCTTCGATGCCGTCGGCACGCTTTTTCATTTAACGAAGACCGTTGGACAACATTATGCGCTGGTCGGCGAAGAGATCGGCCTCTCGCTTGATGCGCAAAAACTGGAGCGCGCGTTCTTCGCCGCTTGGAAGGCAATGCCGCCGCGTACTGCGATCGAAGGACCGCGCGAAAATGATGACAAGAATTGGTGGGGCGAACTTGTCGATCATGTCCTCGACGAGGTCGCGCCATCGCTCAGTGAGCTGGATCGCGATAATTTCTTCGAGATTGCCTACGAACACTTCGCCGAAGCCGGTGTTTGGGAGGCTTATCCCGAAGTCGTGGAAGTCTTGAAGAAATTGCAGCCACGATATCAGCTCGGGGTCGTTTCAAACTTCGATGGCCGCTTGCGCATGATTCTCGAGCATCTCGGCATATCGAGATTTTTCTCCCACGTTTTCGTCTCAAGTGAGATTGGTGCCGACAAGCCCGATCCCGAAATCTTTCGGCGTGCGTTGAAGTTCGTCCAGCTCAAATCCGACGAGGTTCTACACGTGGGCGACGATCCGAACCGTGATTGGAAGGCGGCGAGCGACGCAGGATTGTCGATCTTTCAATTGGATCGGGAAAAAAATTCGCTACGCGATTTGATCGCGGTTCTGTAGCGGCGGTCTATGACCGCCGAAGGTTATAGTTCCGCCGTCTTGCGAGCGCGTTTGAACTGGATTAGAACCTTCCCGCCGCGGGTCGGTAGCTCAATCGGTAGAGCAGCGCCCTTTTAAGGCGTTGGTTCCGGGTTCGAGTCCCGGCCGACCCAGTATCATCACCGCAATGGACATCGCAACTCTGGCAAACATCATCAATGCGTTTGCTCTCACGATCGGTGTTATTTTTGCCGCCGCGCAAATCCAGTATTATCGCCAGCGTCGGCGGCGCGATGCCATGCTGGAGCTGGTACGTTCGTTTCAAAGTCCGGCGTTCACGGCGGCGTTGCGGCGTGTGCTTTCGCTGCCGGATGGCGCCGATGCAAAAAAGATCCGAGAGGTGCTCGGGCCCGATGGCGAAGACGCGGTCTATCTGGTTTCACTGACGTGGGAAAGTCTCGGCATACTGCTCTTTCGTCGCGAAGTCACCATCGAGTTGATCGA
>JALYUC010000074.1 GCA_030853965.1 Verrucomicrobiota bacterium
CACCTAGAGGACGTGCAAGAGCGGCAAAGATTCCGATCGCGGCGGTTTGTGTCAGAAAGTTTCTTCGTTTCATTTAGGTCCTTTCATATTTAATCACACGATTTCTTGGCCGCAGATTAGCGCAGATTGAAACCCGACGCCCAACTTTCCGTGCCAATCAAAACGCCGAAGCGATCGAAGAAGAGTGTGGGACTCCTAATGTTTCGCGAGCGACACGGCGAACTTGAGGTGTTGCTCGTCCATCCGGGCGGTCCGTTTTTCCGAAACAAAGATGACGGCGCATGGACAATTCCAAAAGGCGAGATTGGCGAGGAAGAAGATTTGATCGCGCGAGCGACAATTGAATTCGAAGAGGAGCTCGGCTTCGCGCCTTCCGGCAATTGGATCGAACTCGGATCGGTGAAACAAAAAGGCGGCAAAACAGTGTACGCCTGGGGATTCGAAGGTGATCTACCGGATCACTTCAAGCTCGCATCAAACAACTTTGAAGTGGAATGGCCCCCGCGCTCACACCGTATGCAAGTTTTTCCAGAAATCGACCGCGCCGAATTCTTTTCGATCGCGGAAGCCAAACAAAAGATCAACGCGGCGCAGATCGCTTTTCTCGAACGGCTCAGCGACGCACCAAAGTTGCGAGGCAAGCTCACTTAACATCCTGCGGCACGATCTGATCAGCTCATGATGCAGCAACTCTATAACCTTTTCCGGATTCAAATCCGTTTCATACGCTCCCTGCCCGCCGTGGCGGGTATCCGCGGTTAATGATACTAACTTAGCGGCAACCAATTCCCCGGTTGCGGTGGAGGTTTGGTGCCGTTGAGGCTGAGGTAGGTGTATTCCTGGAGAAGGCGCTCGTAATCGGAAAGCAGTTTCATCGCGTCGTTCGGTTTGAGAAAATCGGTCTTGATGGCAGCGTCGACCTGCGATTTCAGCAATCGCATCAGCTCAACCTTGTCCCACTGCGTCATGGCGAGCACTTCGCCGATGGTGCTGCCCTCGATCACTTCCTCGATATACCAGCCGGATTCTTCGTCGGGATCGAGGAAGACGTGCACCTCAGTGACGCGACCGAACAAATTGTGCAGGTCGCCCATGATGTCCTGATATGCGCCGACCATGAAAACGCCGAGATAATAGATCTCGCCTGGGACGATCCGATGTAATGGCAACGTGTCCTTCACATCTTGCAGATCGATGAACTTCGAGATTTTGCCGTCGGAATCGCAGGTGATGTCCACGATCATGCCGTTGCGATCGGGCGGCGTGTTGAGGCGATGGATGGGCATGATCGGGAACAATTGGCCGAGCGCCCAATGATCGAGGAGCGATTGAAAAACAGAGAAGTTGCAGATGTATTGATCGCCTAACGAAATCTCGAGTTGCTTCACTTCCTCCGGCACGAAGCGGAGGCCGCGATGCATGTTCACGATTTGTTGCGCAAGCTGCCAGTAAACGGTGTCGATCTTCGCCTTCGATTCCAGATCAAGCAGGCCGAGATCAAAAGTGTTCTGGGACTCCTCCTTGATCTGCTGGATGTCGTGTAAGCTTTCGATGCGGTTGCCGCGCTTGAGACGCTGTTTCACTTCGAGAATCTCGCGCACCAGTTTGTGATCTTTCTCGCCCGCTTCGACCTTTAGCTTTGGCGCGGTTTTCTCGATGGAACTGAATGCTTCCATCACCAAAACGGAATGATGCGCGACAATCGCGCGCCCGCCTTCGCTCACGATGGCCGGATGCGCGACACCTTCGGAGTCGCAGACATCCGCGATATTCCAGACAACGTCGTTGGCATATTCCTGGAGCGAATAATTCGCCGAGCTGTCGAAATCACTGCGCGACCCGTCGTAGTCAACGCCAAGTCCGCCGCCGACGTCAAGATAACCGAGGTCGTGTCCGAGTTTGCTAAGTTTTGCGTAATAACGCGCGACCTCCCGGACCGCACGCTTGATCGTAGAAATGTCGGGAACCTGCGAGCCGAGATGAAAATGAACCAGCTTGAGACAATGCGCGAGCCCCGCTGCCTTCAGCATCTCACTCGCCGCGACGAGACTAGTCGTATCGAGACCGAATTTGGCATTTTCACCGCCACTGGGCGACCATTTGCCGGAACCCTTACTATGCATTCGGACGCGAATTCCGATGAGCGGTTCGACGCCAACTTCTTTTGAGGCACGAATCGTTTGCTCCAGCTCTTCCAGCTTCTCGGCCACGATGATAACGGATTTGCCGAGCTTGCGGCCGAGAAGAGCGATGCGAATGAAGGCGGCATCTTTGTAGCCGTTGCAAATAATAAGACTCTCCGGGTCCTTGTGCATGGCGAGCGCCGCGACCAACTCCGGTTTGCTACCCGCTTCGAGGCCGAAATGAAATTGCTGCCCAGCATCAACAATCTCTTCGATCACTTCGCGCAGCTGATTGACTTTGATGGGAAAAACACCGCGATATTGACCGCGATAACCGAACTCCGTGATCGCGGTTTGAAAGGCACGGTTGACCGATTCAACCCGGTGCCGGAGCAGATCCTGGAACCGAATTAGGAGCGGAAATCCGAGACCGCGAACACGCGCTTCATTGACGACTTCGAGGAGATCGATGGAGCCGCAATTTTCCTGCAGCGGTTTGACGATGACGTTGCCGTCGGCGTTTATCGTGAAATATCCGCAACCCCAGCCATCCACGTTGTAGGTGGCGATGGCGGACTCCACGTCCCAGTCGGTTTTCATTTCGCTTCGTCACGCGGCAAAAAACCGCGGAACGCATAATCAATCAGCGCGCCGAACATGCAAGTTGCGTGTAAAAAAATTTCAACGCGGGTGCACACGCGCTGGGGCGGCCCGCTTGTCTTTCGTAACCGGCCGGATACCGTTTGCCCGATGAACAAAACGGTAATCGAGGTGCAAGTGAGGGCGGTTTTGCCGACGAGCGGGGGATGCGCCGTGTTTCTGGGAAACAACGACAAGGTATTTATTATTTATGTCGATCAAACGGTCGGCAGCGCGATCACGATGTTCATGCGCGAGATTTCCAAAGAACGTCCGCTCACCCACGATCTCATCGGTCATTTGATGACTGCGC
>JALYUC010000087.1 GCA_030853965.1 Verrucomicrobiota bacterium
CGTACCGCCTGGAGAAATGTTCCAGGTCTTCAATATGGGCATCGGCATGGTGGTGATCGTTGCTGAACGTGATGCGAAGAAGACGATGCGAATACTGCATGCCAGGCAAATTGGACGGATCGAGCGCGGATCGGGGAAGACCATTCTGTCATTCTGAGCGCAGCGGAGCGGAGTCGAAGAATCTCTTACTATTGACAGTGAGAGATGTCTCGACTTCGCTCGACATGACAAAAAGATGGAAAAGCGACGCCTCGGAAAAACCGACATGGATGTTTCCGTGCTAGGTTTTGGCGGCGGCGAGATCGGTTATGAAAATTCGGCCCCCGAGACGGTCGCGACCTTACTGAACAGCGCGCTCGATGCCGGGTTGAACGTGATCGACACAGCCGAATGTTATCGCGATAGCGAGGAAATGATCGGGCGTGCGGTGAGCGGCCGGCGCGATGAATTTTATCTCTTCACCAAATGCGGCCACCCGCACGGCGCGGAGAGCGCCGCGAATTGGTCGCGCGATTCAATTTTGCAAAGCATCGAGCGTAGTTTGAAACGCTTGAAAACGGATCGGATCGACATCGTCCATTTGCACAGCTGCTCAGAATCCGAATTGCGCAAAGGCGAAGTGATCACCGCGCTGCAAATGGCGCGGGAGCGCGGATACACCCGTTACATCGGCTACAGCGGGGACAGTCGGGCGGCACTCTTCGCCGTGGAATGCGGCGCGTTCGATACTCTGCAAACTTCGATCAACATCGCGGATCAGGAAGCGATCAATGTCACCGTTCCACTGGCACGCGACAAACAGATGGGCGTCATCGCCAAGCGACCTATCGCCAACGTCGCGTGGAAAACCGGCCACAAGCCGATGGATTCTTACCATCACGAATATTGGGAGCGGTTGCGCAAGTTGAATTACGATTTTTTGCGCCACTTCGATCTGGAAACAACGATCGCCATCGCCCTCCGCTTTACCCTGAGCGTCCCCGGAGTGCACACCGCGATCGTCGGGACAACCAAGCCGGAACGATGGCGTGAAAACGCGAAATTGCTCGAGGCGGGACCGCTTGACGAAAAAGAATTCCAGGCGATTTGCGATCGATGGGAAGACATCGCGCCGCGAATTTGGGTGGGCCAAATTTAATGAACATCCAGCGCGCCTGTAGCCGCCCCGCTCAGTCGGGGCGTTTTCCGAAAAGGCACGGCGACAGAGCGCCGTGGCTACAAGAGATGAAACAAATATGAAACAACGCAAGCTTGGTCGCGGCGGTCCAGTCGTTTCGGCAATTGGTCTCGGTTGTATGGGCATGTCCGATTTTTACGGCGGACGCGACGAAGAAGAATCGCTCGCCACGATTCATCGCGCATTAGATCTCGGGATCACTTTCTTCGACACCGCCGACATATACGGGCCGCACACGAACGAAGAATTACTCGGGCGCGCGCTCAAGGGACATCGCGAAAAGATTGTTGTTGCGACGAAGTTCGGAATCCTGCGCGATCCAGCCAAGCCCGAATTCCGCGGGATGAGCGGAAAGCCCGATTATGTGCGCGAATCTTGCGAAGGAAGTTTGCGGCGACTCGGGGTGGAAGTTGTCGATCTTTATTACCAGCATCGTGTCGATCCGGACACTCCGGTTGAAGAAACGATCGGCGCCATGAGCGAGCTGGTGCGCCAGGGCAAGGTGCGTTTTCTCGGTTTATCCGAAGCTGGAGCAGAAACAATCCGGCGTGCGCATAGCGTCCATCCCATTACGGCGGTTCAATCGGAATATTCGCTCTGGACGCGCGATCCCGAAGGTGAAGTTCTCGATGTTTGCCGCGAGCTCGGGATTGGTTTCGTTCCATACAGCCCACTGGGCCGCGGCTTCCTCACCGGTCAGATCAAGAAGCCCGAAGACTTGCCGAAAGATGATTACCGCCGCACCACGCCCCGGTTTCAGGGCGAAAATTTTCAGCGCAATCTCGATCTTGTCGCGCGCGTCAGCGAGATCGCCCGTGAAAAACGTTGCACATCAGCGCAGCTCGCTCTCGCCTGGGTTTTGGCGCAAGGCAACAATGTCGTTCCAATCCCTGGCACGAAGCGGCGAAAATATCTTCAGGAAAACATCGGAGCGTTGGATGTCGATCTTACGAGCGAAGATCTAGCGCATATCGATGAAGTGGCGCCGAAAGATTCCTTCGCGGGATCGCGTTATCCCGAAGCGATGATGAAGCTGCTTAGTCGCTGAAAAGCGACCTCGACTACGAGACCTCGGACAACTGACCACCAGACCAACGGATCAGGCCAATTGCAATCAGGCTGGTCACGGTCGCGACTACTTTGCTGAGCTTTCCGGCTTCCTTTTCGACCGATCGGATAAGACCGTGCAAGCAGGCAAAAGCTATCTTCGTTTGCTCGCGCAAAGCGTCAGCTTCTGTCAAAGACAAATAATCGAGTCGCCGCGCGAGGTGGATAAAATATTGTGTCTCTGACAAAGAGCCCCGCGCAATATAAAGAAAGTGCAGGTAATCTCTTTTGCTCTCTCGCGAGCTGCCCTCGACAATGTTGGCTGGAACAGAATAGGAAGCGCGACGTAATTGGCTCGTTAGGCCATACATCTCTTCCTTAGGGAATGATCGTGTGCGTTCGTAAACGGCAACGGTCAAGTCGTCCGCTAATCTCCAGTGGTCAGTAGTCAGTGGTCTTGTCGTCGTATTCCCCGCTTGGCACCATTGCGTTCGCCATCATCGTCTGCACAATTTCTCCGCGGTGGTTTGTCGTCACATTGCGCAGTCGGATGATTCCGTGATTCGGTTTCGAGCGCGAGGCGCGTGTCTCGAGAATTTCCGTCTCGACACGCAGGACGTCACCCGGCCGGACCGCGTTCGGCCAGCGTAGCTCGTCCACCCCGAGACCGATCGCGCCTTCCGCGAAATTTAGCGTCTTCACAAACAGACGCATGGTGATAGCGGCAGTATGCCATCCGCTTGCGATGAGTCCCTTGAAAATCGATCTCTCGGCCGATTTCGCGTTGAGGTGAAACTTTTGTGGATCGAATTTTTCGGCGAATTCGATAATCGCGTTCCCCGGAACTTCGAAGGTTTCGGATTGAAACCGATCTCCGGCTTTTAAGTCGTCGAAATAGAGTTCTTTCATGAACGATTGCCTCATCCTTCATTCATCCTGCCAGATGACGCAACACTGAATGAAATCTCTCGGTGTCAGTTGCCAGTTGTCACGGGCCGGCCACGCCGTAGCCTTGGCGGAGGCGGGCGGTTAGCTCAGTGGTAGAGCGTCTCGTTTACACCGAGAGGGTCGGGGGTTCGAAACCCTCACCGCCCAAATTCAGAGGTCAGAGATCAAAAGTCAGCGATCAGATGATTTCTTCAGCAACTCGAGCGCAGCCGGGAAGATAATCTTCTCCCATTCGGCATATTCTTTGGCGGAGGGATGAAGGCCGTCAGCGGCGACTAACGAACGGTCGTTGCTCATCTTTTTGCTGAGTGGGAAGATATCGACAACGCGCAAACCGCGCTTGGTTGCTTCTTCGGTAACGATTTTATTAAACGACGCAATGCCTTCGGAGATGTTTCGGCCGCGCGCGTATTTCGAGCCGGTTGGTGTCACGCCGAAATCAGGAATATTGACGATGAGCAATCGGTTCTTGTTAGGCAGGACGCCGAGCATTTGATCGACAAGGAAAGTGAAGTTCTTCCGAAACTTTTCCGCATCGACGCCCTGGACCCAATCATTTACGCCGATCAATAACGTGCCGAAGTTCGGTTTCGCTTGAAGAAAAATAGGCAGCTCGCGGTCGATTGCCTGTTGTGTGGTCCAGCCAGTGACCGATGGATTCGCGACAAGATCGACATCCCCTCCTTGCGCGTTGAGGTGGCGCGTCAGTACGGCTGGCCACGATTCGCTTGGCGATGCGCCCTCCCCAATGGAATACGAATCGCCAATGGC
>JALYUC010000137.1 GCA_030853965.1 Verrucomicrobiota bacterium
ATAGGTGTGCGACCAAAGATGCGAACTGTCGGAAGCGCGGACCAACTGCGCGGTGATGCGCAAGGTATTGGCGGATTTGCGCACGCTGCCTTCGAGCACGTTGGCCACGTTGAGAATCTTGGCGATCGTCGCGACATCGACCTCTTTGCCCTTGAACGAAAACGAGGACGTGCGCGCAATCACGCGCAATTGCGGAATCCGCGCCAACTGATTCAACAATTCTTCGGACAGGCCATCGGAGAAGTACTCCTGCTCCTTGTCCGAACTCATATTGACAAAAGGCAGCACGGCGATGGATTTCGAAGAGACTTCATTTGCGCCGCTCTGTTTGCCTGGCGCTGTCATGCGTCCGAGAAAAAACAAACCGAGCGACATCGCACCGGCGATGATGACCACAAAAATCCAGGCGCGATGACGCGGCCGTTGCGCGGCCGCCGCAAGATCGACATCTTCCGTGCGCTTCAATCCTTCCGGCGTCAGCTCGAATGCCCACGCAATCACGAGCGCGATTGGGAATCCGATCACGATTGCGAGCACGACGAGGCGCACCGCCCAATTTGGAATTTCGAAAAACGGAAAGACCTGCGTCGCGACTTGCACGAGCAGCCACCCAACAATTGTATAGGCGACGGCAACCTTGTATACATTGCGCCGCTTCAGTTCGGAAAAGAAATTGTCGATCTTCACTTTGGAGCTGCGCGGAATTCTTTCGCGGGAACGACTTTTTCGGCCAGCGCTTCGAAGCGCGGATCGCCGTGCAGGGCATTGAGGAGCGGATCGACGCGGATCCCGCCAAGAAAATTACCGTCGCGATCCTGATAACCTTGCTCCAGCCATTTGATGGCTTCGGTCCGATCGTCCAACCCCAAAGAAACTAGCACCAGCGAATAAGCAGCGATGTAACGATGCGCGCGCAACTCGCGCAGCTTCTCAAAGATTTTCCGCGCTTCATCTTTGCGCCCTGCGACTCCGTAAATGTGACCGAGCGTTCCCAGGGCAACGGGATCGTCAGTGACGGCCGTGGCCTTCTCATACTGCGCAATTGCTTCCGGAATTTTTCCCTGAAGTTCCAAAGCCTCCCCGTAATACAATCGGGCATAATAAAAGCTGCTATCCATCTCGATGGTTTTCCGAGACTGCGCGATCGCGTCTTCAAGTCGGCCATTATGTATGTAGCCGACACCGAGGTTGGAGTTAATGACGAGTGAGAGAGGATCGAGCTCGAGCGCGCGTTTTAGTTCCGCAAGCTCACGCTCCTGTTGGCCGAGGCTGGCGAGCGTATCGAGGCCGAACCAGTGGTGGGTCGTGGCGTCGTTGGGATTTATCTGAAGCGCGCGTTCGTATTCCTTCAGCGCGCCTGCGAAATCGAACTCGTATAGAGCCTTGAAAGAAGCGAGAACGGCAAGCGCCTCGGATGAGTTAGCATCGATGGATAGCGCTTTCCTAGCCGCCGCCTCGGCTTGCGGGCAGGATTCGGCCGGAGCGCCGCCATCGTAAGATGAGATCACAATCAATGATTGCGCGAGACCGGCATAGGCCACGGCATAGTTCGGGTCTTTCGCGATCGCCCGGTTGAAGTAGTCGATCGATTTACGTAGGTCGGGACCGGTGCGCTTGGCCCAGAAGAAACGTCCTTGGAGATAAAGCTCGTAAGCTTCCGGATTTGCGGTCGGCGTTTTCGACATCGCTTTTTCTTCCGAGCCGGTCAACTTCGCTTGCAATGTTTCCGCGATCGTCTTGGCGATCTCACTCTCGACCGCAAAAATGTCCGTCAGCTTCCGATCAAAAGTGTCGGCCCAGAGATGCGCATCTGTCAGCGCGTTAATGAGCTGCACATTGACGCGGACCTGATCGTTCGCTTTCTGCACACTGCCTTCCAAAATGTGGGCCACGCCAAGTTGCTTCGCGATCTGAGGAAGATTATCCGGCGCGCTTTTGAAATGTTGTGTCGACGTACGCGAGATGACTTTGAGGTCGGCGATCTTGGCCAGGCGGGTGAGGATTTCATCCTGCACGCCTTCAGCGAAATACGCGTTCTGCTTATCGTCACTCAGATTTTCGAACGGCAGCACCGCGATTGATTTGTTTGTGATCGTCGCCGCAGATGGAGGTGTCGATCTTGCGCGGATCAATTGAAAGACGAACAACCCGACCGCGACCACGGCCAGCACAATTGTCAGGGCGACGAGCTTGCGGCCGGTATGATGGGTGATCGACTCGTCAGCCTGCACCGTCGATTCGCGCACAATTCCTTCGGGAGTAATTTCAAACGCCCACGAAAATACCAGGGCAATCGGAAACCCAACAACAACAACGAGGATGACAATTTGCATTGCCCATTGCGGCGCATTGAATGCGGGAAGAAAAATCGATGCCCCCTGAATCGTGAGCCACGCGACCACGGCGTAAGCGACCGCGACTTTGTAGACATTGCGCCGCTTTAGCTCGGCGAAGAAATTGTCGATCTTCACGATTTAGGGCCGAGGATCTTTTGCACGAGCGCTTCGAAACGCGGATCGCCGTGCA
>JALYUC010000145.1 GCA_030853965.1 Verrucomicrobiota bacterium
GCTGAGGGGATCGGGATCGATTAACGGGCGATTCGTGTATTTGTTGTACTCGTTAGGATATCCGAGAAGGAACTCCCCGAGCGCAACGAGGTTGGTGTAATCAATCTGCGGGCGAGTCACATCGTGCTCTCGTTTCCAATCGATTTCCGGTTGGCTGATGCCGTCGGTGAATCCGAAAGGTTCCACCCCGTCGAGATCTGCTGTGCCGAGCCAGCGCAATTCCTCGAAAGCTTCGGCCCATGTGGTGCCCTTCGAGGTTGCGATGAAACCGCTGAGCCGCGCGGGCTTCGCGAAGAACATTATCAGGAGATGGGGCGTGTTCTCGCCATAGCCCCAATCCCATTTCGAGGCAGCGTTGCTTTCAATATCACCGAGGCGGCGGGCGCGGTTTGGTTCCGCCATGCCGGTGAAGAACTCAGGAGAAAAACCGTCGACAATGGCAGGCGGGACTCGAAGCGCGGCGAGGCCGTCGGCCGTGAATGCGACCTGGAGCGCGGTGGAAGGGGGCGGCGTCTTGATCTCGGCGGTGGTGATGAGTTCGGTCGCACTCCGCAACCACGCTTGCGCCGCCATCTGATTTCTGACACGAACGAGCGCGTAAGAGGCGCCTCTCATTTTCCCGTAGCCAAAGCGGACGAGACCCTGGACATCGCTGTAATCGATTTCGTTTTTGGTCATAGAAGCGCAGCCCATTTCCGGGCCTCCTGATCGCTCATCGACGCTGACTCCAAGCCCTGGCGGATGCGCGTGTTCCTTTCGAGATCGATCGCCGTCAAACCTAGATAAGCCTTGTACCACACCTGAGTCGGCAAAGTGTGGCGGCGCAGGAAGTCCTTATACTTTTGTTCATCCTGACATCCGTCCAGCACTAGCCAGTTAGTTCTTGGATAGCCGATGCCATTGCTAAAAACGGCGTTGAGACCGAAACCGGTCTTGTTAATGAAATCGTCCATGTAGCTCTCGACCGTGCCGTCGTAGTTGCTGAAGAACACCATCCGTTTTTTGCCATCGAGAAAGACCCAGCGCGCGAAGTGGATTGTGCGGATGCGTCCCAAGTGGCCGCGCGGGGTAATATGCCGTGCGGCCCAATTCACGGTGACGAGAACGCCAATTATAGTTAGGAGCCGGACCAGCCCCGGCTTCAGGCTTCCCATCGCCGTGAATTGGTTGGTGACGTAATGATCTTCGGCGGACGACAACATATCGGAGTATTTCTGATCCACTCGCCAACAGAGCTCGGGATCGGTTTTCTCCAGGCGCCGGAGGAGAGTTACATAAATCAGCGCGATGACGACGACCAAAGACAGAAGCAAAAAGATCAGCGGCAGAAACAGCAACGGAACGATCAAACGCAGCAGCAATAGGATTACCGATAGAAGCAACAACGGACCAATCAAATGCAGCGAATTCTTGATCCACCACCAGACCGGGGTTGCCTTTTCGTGCGAGAGCTTGAGCCGGTGTTCGGCTTTCTCCTTCTCAACGAATTCCTGTAACCGCGCGTGAATTTTTCGCGCTGGCAGATTCTCGAGAACGGTCGCGGTATCCCGCAGATATTTTTGGAGCGCCTCTTGCAAAGCCGCCTCTTCCCGAATCTGGAGCACGGTTCGCCCTCGCCAGTTTACATAGGCTGCGATCGGAGGAGCGCTCTGCGCCTTCATCCACCTAACGAGTTCAGTCGTAGGCTTGAATCCGTCGCAATAAGAAAAAATCTTGCGCAAACCATCGCCAGCGCGCCTGACCAGTTCTTCGAAGAAGTTATCGACGTCGCCATCGATATCGCCCAGGAACGCCAGATAGAGCGGATAGGTCGGAGCCGGTCCACCTCCATAAGCGCGAACATCATTAAGCGTGTTGTCCTTCAGGATCAGCAATCGAGCGAAATGAAGTGAGTCCAACTGCGCGAACGGAATCAGCGGGTTGTTCACGTTCAGCTGCCCAGGCGCGTCGTTCATCGATTCGAGCAGCCGGGTTAACTCTTCTTCGCGCCCTTGTTTGATCGGCGCCAGGATCATGAAGTTCGCCTGCGGAGTCATGGCGCGTTACTCGAAGACTTCATCGCCATTGGGCTCATAGTGAGGCACGGCGTTCATGTCATGGCGGAGCCTGGAAAGAGTCTCGTACATGCGGCGCCGGGCCCGGCTTTGATTACCGAGCGGCCGATGCTCGGCGATCGTATGCCACGGGTTATAGGAGAGTTGTTTCGCGAACTCCATCTGCGCGGGAGAGTCGAATTGCTGCCGCGGCAGACGCAGCGTGGCCACGGAAACTCGAGGCGAAAGTTTCTCGGGCCAAAGCACGGCGTTGTTCTCGATCGGCATCAAGTGCGGATCGGTTTGCCGTTGCAAGCGAATATCGAACTCGACGTCGCCGGCGGTCAGGGCGGCCACCATCGCATTGCGCAGATAATCGTCAGGGGGCCGGAAAGGAAGCCGCGGAATCCGCGAACGCTTTTTCGATCTTGGCCAGACCGAATATTGCATCGCCTGGCCTTCACCGAGCAGATACGGCACACAACTAAAGTAAGGCGCTTCAAATGGACTCGTCTGAGTCTTGATGAAGAGCGACTGCATGATCAGATCCAGAACGTGGGACCGGCGGAAGTTCAGGAAGTAATAGATCGACGCGTTCTTCACGCTCTCGATTTGCAATTGCGCATTCGCCTTCGTGTCCGGTGTGACGAAGGTGGGCGTGGAAACGCCGAACATGTCGAGCGTGAATTTCTCCTCGTCCATCAGCTTCGGCCCGGGAACACCCATCAGCTTTATGCTGATGCTCATGAAGCCCGGATCGTCGATGTCCGGAGTGATGTAGGGGCCGGGCCCGGAAAAACGGACCCAGGCGCGATAGGTGTGCGGCTCTGCGTAGATGCCGTGCCGAAACTCCGGAGAAAGATTGTCGTGCACGACAAATTCTCCCCGCACGATGCCCTGCGTTTTCGTATTTCCGCCGCGCTCGAACCCGCCGGGCTTCCAGAGCAGGCGCATCTGCTTTTCAAAACTCGAGATAATCGAGTCAAGGAATGCCTCCTCATCCGGAAGAAGCTTTTCTTCCGCGATCTTTAAGCCTTCGTTAGGTCGTTTCCGGTTGATCAATGCGGTGACCAGGCGCGCAACCGGATCGCGCAGCACCGCATCGAACGGACGTCGAAGCCAATGATCGAACCGGCGTTCGAATTGCAAAAGCCGTGTGAACGTGTCGCTAACAAAATTCAAAAACGCCGAGCCGGTATTGGCTCGCGGCATTGGACGACTAGCGTTTGAATTCAAGGCTGACATGCGATCTACACGATGCGCGATCGCCAAGCGTTCATGGCCCGCACTATTCGATTATGCCGAAGCCGGAAACTGGAGCGCGAAGTGGATCAGCTTCTTTTTACTCCAGTAGACCAAACCGAGGTAAATACCGGGACTAACTTCGCGAATCTCATCGCGTATCCAATGCGCAACGCGTGAGGTCTTGGAATAATCGAGTACGATGCACTCCTTTTCATCGAACCAGCTCTTGTCCTTGTAGACTTTGGCGACAATTGCCTTGTGTCCCATAGGCAGGATTTTGTTCCGAAGCTCTCCTTTCTCCGGGTCGAAGACTTTTCCTTTCCATGTGAAGACATTTACAAACCAGGCAATCTCATCCGACACGTCGGTGCCGGGCGCGATGATCGCCGTTCCTTTTCCTTCCCCGCGCGGGATCTCACCGGCCTTGCTGTTGCGGAAAACTTCATCGAGTTGATCTCCTGACATCTTCAGGAATTCCTGCGGATCTTTAATGGTCGCTGCTGTAGTCATAGTTACTTCGCTCCTCGGGTTCGTGGTTTTCGCTAAAGCGTTTTCAGAAATTCAATCAGAGCACGCTTGTCGTCGTCGGCTAGATCGGTGCCAAAGTAATGGCCTTTGTCCTCGATGAAGTCAGGACACTTGTTCGCTTTGAGCAGATCGGGGACGAGCTTGGTCAGCTCCTCGGTGGCGGCCTTTGAATCGAGGTGCAGTGCTTTGATTCGGATCAGCGCGCTGTTGATTTTCGGTACCAACGTAAGCAAGTCCCAGAAGCCTGGATCGAGATTGGCGAGGAGATTGACCGGCGTACCCTTCGGGATCGGGCCGACGCGCACATAGCCGTCGGGATCGGCGCGGAACCGCAGGATCCATGGGACAAACTCCTTGCGAATCTGCAGTTTGCATTCGTTCTCTGTCCGCCAAATTGAAGCTTTGTTCAGCCGTTTTTGCGGCCAAAGCAGTTTCTCCACCGCGTCGTTGAAGGCGTCCATCCGCCCGGCTACCGACGGGTCGCCGGTAAATTTCCCAAGCGCGTTGTTATGTAAGAACGGCGCCGAACTCCACACGCTCACTATTGAAGGCACGCGATAATAACCGGGTCCGGTGTTTTTCTCTTTCGGGCGAAACTTAATTGGATGCGCTTCATCGAACGGATTGAAGAAGTCCAACTCGTCGACGGGCGAAATTTCCTTGTAAGTTTGCGAAGAGAAATTGTCCCAGACGTGGCCGGCTTTGGCGTTGGTGGCGAGAGCGCGCGCGGAGTTCGTCTCGATCTTGGTCAAAGGATAGCGTCGCTCATTTGAGAGAAAATTGTCTTCCAAAAAATCCGCCTTCATCACTTCCGCGCGGAACCATGCTTTTCCCTCGCCAGATTGCGGATCGATATTCGCCGGCGGTTGTTTGCTCGAATGACATGCCGCGCAGCTCTGAGCAAAAACTTCTCTTCCGCGCGTCATCACCACTGCGTCGGTTGTGATATAAGCCTGACCGCCCGGCGCATCGGCGAGACGAAACGGTTTTAGCCTGGTGAAAAACGCCGCGATGTTATCGAGCCGCTCTTCCGTAGCACGCCAGAACACCGAGTGCTCGTGCGCATAGGGAATTTCGAATGGTTTCTGCGGAACCAGTCCGATTAATCGATTATGTCGCGTGAGCCAGTACTCGGAAAACATCCCGATATTGACGTAAACACGAATGGTTGCGCCGCGTACGCCGATGGAATCCGCCCCATCTTTCAAAATATGCGGCACGTGCATTTCTTGCTGCGTTCCCGGTAATGCGAGCGTGCCGCCTGCCATCTTTTCCGGAGCCGCGTTGTCCGCGATCTGCTGGCGTTTCCCGAGCAAGAAGATTGCATTAATCGCGTTCGGATTGTTGATGTGATCGGTCGCGATGCGCGAAGTGTCGGACGTTCCCCGCGGCTGTGCAGCGAGCATTTGGTAGAAGAGCCCGCCTTTATCCACGTTACAGGCGAAAACTTTGCCTTCATTGATGTATTGATTGCCGATGGCCGAAGCGAGATTTTCCCAGCGCGGATTTTCGGGATCAGCTGGCGGATTGTCCGGATACGGCGAAATATGGCAGGCGCCACAGGCGACGCCGACGCGATATGGCCTAACCAGCTTATTGTTGTTGTAATAGGCCGGATCGCTCATGAAGCGATGGCCGTCCCATTCCTTGCGCGCTGTTTCGTTGAAATCGGGATTCGGAAAGAGGCGGAAGCCAAGCACGCCCGAAGGCTTGCCGTAAACTTTCTCGTCGATGCTGGCCGGCTCGGGCTCTGTCTGCTCATCGAGCCACAATCCAAACTCATCGGCCTTCGTCGCGGCGCGAAAGCCGGGCTCGTTCGACAGTCCCAAGGTCTTGAAACGTTCGCCGCGCGGAAATTGCCGATTATCGAGCATCTTCAAGAGATCCATCAAACCGAAACTGTCTTGCGCGGTACGATTCCAAAAATGCTGATTGCCTCCGCTCCACAGATTCCACGTATTGCGGCCCATGATTTCCTTCTGCGACAGCTCGAGGCCGCCATCCATCGGCTTGAAAACGTCCGCAGTGATCTGTGGGAAATCGGACGTCGTTAGGCCAGCGGCTTTTGCTTCGTCAACCGGTTGGTTACAACCGCAAATGAGAACTCCGAAAACGAACACGCAAATTTCGGCGCAGGCGATGCGAACAATCTTCGCCCGTGCTACTTGCGTTGGCGCGGTGGCCTTCACGAGATTCAAATTGTTACTCCTGCCGGCAAATGCTCGACAAGAACCTTTTCAAGAAATGTTTACGGCTCTGATATGATCGCAGATCCCGATCCGGCCGAGCGGCGAGCAATTTCTTCAGCCAATCTGGCGCTGGCGTTTCAAGATGACTCTCTAAAATACCGGCAATAAATCCGGGCAAACCAGCGTCGCCTTCCCCGGAAAGTTTTTCCATTGTGTAGGCGCCCAGCATTCGGTAGCTCTCGAATTGAGATTCGCTGAAGAACTGGTCTTTCGTGCTCTCGTGCGGAAAAGTTTTGCTCGTCTTGAAATATTCGTAGATGTCGCGCGGTTCGTCACCGTAACAAGCCGGCTTGATATAAACAATTATGCCATCAGGCGCAGCATTTCCATCCACCATCGAATAGCGAATGCGACCGATAGCGCAATTGTGGCCCGGCCCTTTTAGCCCATCGATTTCGCTTCGCGAATAAATGCCCATCGGACCGAAGTCGATCGGAATTCCGAGGTCGATGCGGATTTTACGCACGGCCTCACCAAGATCGGCAAAAGAACATTCCGGATCTTCGCCGGCATCACTCACTACGATATAATGACAGCGGCGCAGCACCATTTCGTAGAGACCGAGATTTTCGAAATGTCCACCATCGGATAAGTAGACGTAAGGACTCTCGTCGTTTGTCAGACCGAATGCTTCCGCGATCATTGGCCCAACACTGAATCTTGGATAACCAAGCGGGAAGGTCGCGTTGCCGGCTGGGCCGGGATTACCGAGCCATGCGCCGAGGCGCACATTTAAGAGGGTGAGGATAAAGGTAACAAGCGGAGATGAGTGATAACCCATGTTGGGACTTGCCGCCGCGCCGGAGATTGTTATGGCACCGCCTAACGAGATTCCCTCGTCGCCCCCGTAGCGCTTTCCATCCTCCGCCTGCGTTTTCCGATAGCCGACATTGTAGGAACCGCAGTGAAACGGCGAAACGGTAAAGCTCTCCGCTTTTCTTTCCTGCCAGGCCAGATTTTTTCCTCCCACGAGATTGAGCGTGATGTTGATGATCGGCAGTAATTTCTTTTCTGACTTGCCATTTCTCCAAAGCTCGCGCATTCGCACGTTGTCGTTTTCGTCAAAACCGGTAAACGGATTCGGTTCACGCTTTTTGTTCGAGGCGCCGAGATAAGCGCGGATCAAGCGGTCGCGATACATTGCGTGCAGCGAAAACTTGTTTGAGTTAATAAGATAGGCTATCGCGACACCGCACAGAGCGAAGAGAATGGCCAAACCAAGTATCATTGGCCATGGGGTGTAGAGGATGACGTTGAGGTATTTGACGCTTCGCCCAAGCACGTGCGAAACGGTATCGAGTTTCCAGGTAAAGTGCCGTGCCTCGCCGATGTAACTCATCATCCAAGTCGTACATTCCGTAATGACGATAAGGAGCACCGCCACGAAAACCACGGCCGCGATACTGACTGCTTTGGAAAAAATAATCGCGAGCGGCCCAGCTTTGTCAGCTTGGTTTTCGTTTGCCGGCACCGCACTACTACGGCCAGCCAGCACCGTGAGCAGACCGGCCACGCCGCCCATTCCCAGCGTCCAAATGGCCGACACAGAAACGGAAAGAATGTACGGTCCGAACATTACGAGCGAGCTCGCGATCATCCAGACCGCTGCGACCGCAAGCAACCAACCCGTGGCGCGCCCCCACCATTCACGATCCGGATCGCCGGTCCAGCGACTCGATATTCCAGCGAAGACCATGATCGCGGAAAAAAATAAGGCCATGAAAAGCGGCACGCCGAAGCAGGTATACAACTCCATTTTCGCGATCGGTTGCGGAAACAATTCGTGCGCTCCAAACCACAGCAGCGCACCTCCGATCGCGCCCGAAATGATAACGGCGAGAAATTCAGAAAAGCGAAATCCATGCGCTGGGAGCAGCGATCCGAGCCAAGCGCAGAGGTGAATACCGATTCCGAGATAAAGAAATGGCACCCAGGTATGCGGTTCGCCGAATCCAAACAATGGCCACGCATAGAGGGGGCGCCCGTAATATGTGAACCAGGCCCAATGCGTTGTCATGAAAATCGAGGCAAGTAAAAGCGGCGCGAGACAGAAAATGAGGAAGCGGTTCTGGCTCCAACGCGCATTGCGGCCGCACGGCAGATTAATTCCCATGTAAGCCACCCCAATCACCACGCAAATCGCGCCAGCCCATAATGGCGCGAAAGTGTACGGCGGCGGATTTGTCATCAGCACATCGGTGTAGATCCAGGGCAATGTCAGAACCGCGGCGAGCAGCGGAATAATGACGCCCCAGTTGAGAATCAGATTGCGCAGATAGGTGCCCGCGAGCGTCCAACTGTCCGCCGACAGCAAACCGAGATGCGGGCTGAGATAGTTGCTGTAGCTGCGCAGATTTTGAATTTCGATCGGCTCGGGATTTGGTCGGGTATCTTCGCGCGGGCGCGCCAGTTGATTGATCACGCTCGTTAGGCCACCGTTGGCGCGATGAATCCAAGCCGTGAGCCAGCTGCCGATATAACCACCTCCCGAAACGGTGGAGAGATAGTGAAATTTGTTTAACAGACCGCATCGCGCCAATCCTTGCAAAATGCCAAGTGCAAATGTGGCGCTGCGAATGCCACCGCCAGAAATACAAAGGGCCGCTTGTTTTTCCCTATGAATGGCAGCCCAAATCGCCTTTAAGCGTGCGGTCTCGTCACTTTCAACACGATAATTATCAGGCAAACCGCCGTGAAGTTGGGCGAACTCCTGCTCAAGCACCTCGGACAGTTTCAAACAGCGCTCCGGATCGGAATACTTGCTCACGATCGTGCTGACTACCAAACATTTAAGATGTTGTTAAGCTCGTAGTGAAATGATTGAGGCGAATCCAAGCCTACTTGGACTGGATTGACCGAGGGGCGAGTCTGGTGGTCTGTGTGATCGGCAGTTGCCGGTTGACCCTTCGTTTTCGCAGGCGATACAGATACGCCGATGTCGTCGCTGAATTCAATAAGGTCCCTGCTGCGCCACGAATCCGGTTCGCGCCCAGACCGAACGGAGAAATATTTGTTCATCATTTGCATGAACAACAGCGGCTCCACCTTGCTTGAACGATTGCTGAGCGATTGTCGTAACGCCGTTGGATTTCCTCCGCCAGGCGGGCCTAACGAGCAGGTCAACGGCCAGGGATTTGTCCCCGACCTCATGCCGATCCCGGGAAAGATCCAGCCGCAATGCCGGCGCATCTGGAGCGAACAGGCCGCCATTTTCGAAGATGAATCACGCTACGATTGGCCGAAAATCAAACGGCGCTGGCGCGAGAAGTGGGCGCTAAATCCGAAATTCCAAACCGCCAACCCGCGTGTTTTCCTCGAAAAATCGCCGCCCAATGTTTATCGCGCCCAGATGTTGCAAAAATATTTCCCGAACAGCTTTTTCATTCTTATGCAGCGGAATCCTTACGCTGTGTCCGAGGGGATTCGGCGCCGGGCCGGACTGTCGATCGAACGTTGTATTCAACATTGGATTCGCTGCGCGAAAAAGCAGTTGGAAAACGTCCAGACGCTGCGGCGGATAATCCAGCTGAGTTACGAACAACTATCGGAGCAACCCGAGTTAAGCCAGCAGCGAATCATCGAGCTGATCCCAGAATTAGACGACCTCGATATCCGCAAAGACGTCGTCGCGCAAACTCTCGAAGGGCAACTTCGTCAGCCGATCATCAACTACAACGCCAAGCAGATTGCGCTGCTCTCGCCGGATGATTTAGCGGCGATCAACCACTACTTGGACGAAGTGCCCAAAGTAATGGCGCATTTTGGCTACGAGTATGTGCAGAGCAAAGCGGAGGATCTCCGCGAATTTTGATGCGGAGATTTAGAACATGCATCGTGTGATATCCATACTCGAAAGACTGCGAAGCAGCGCGTTTGGATCAATCGACATTGCCTCACTTGTTTTTTTCCGGATCGCGTTCGGTCTCTTGATGATTTGGGAGGTCTGGCGCTATTTCTCGCATCATCGGATCGGCCACTTTTGGCTCGAGCCATCATTATTATTTAAATATTACGGATTTTCCTGGGTGCATCCGTGGCCGGGGAACGGGCTCTACATTCACTGGGCGGTTCTCGGCATTCTCGCGCTGCTCATAGCGGTCGGCCTTTTTTACAGAGTAAGCACCGCGTTGTTTTTCCTCGGCTGGACTTACATCTTCCTTCTCGATGAAGAGCAATGGGTCAACCACACTTATCTTATCTGTCTTCTCAGCTTCCTGTTAATCTTCTCGCCGGCAAATCGCGCGTTCTCGATTGATGCGTTGCGCAATCCAACATTGCGCTCGCGGACTGCCCCGGCCTGGACGCTCTGGCTTTTGCGCACGCAAATGGGGGTCGTTTATTTTTTTGCCGGGATTGCGAAGATTTCGCCGGATTGGTTTCGCACCGAACCAATGCGGGTATGGCTGAGTCAGAGTGACCAGCCGCCGATCATTCACCGATTTCTGTGCGAGCCATGGGTCGCTTATGCGTTCAGTTACGTTGCATTGTTATTTGATTTGTCGATTTTTCCACTTCTGCTTTGGCGTCGGACACGTGTGGCTGCATTCTGCTTTGCGGTCGTTTTTCATCTGATTAATGCGCGACTGTTTTCCCTCGAAGTTTTTCCATGGCTCTCAATCGCCGCGACTACTCTGTTTCTCTCACCGAGCTGGCCACGCCGCATCTTGTCGATCTTTCGAAAGGAAGATACAGAATTGCCCGGGAGTGATCAGAAGGTGGCTTCGCAACGCGCACAATCAATCATGCTGACCTTAGTGGCGATCTACGTGGCGATACAGATCTTGGTGCCACTGCGCCATTTTCTGTATCGCGGTGGAGTCGAATGGCTCTACTCCGAACATCGCTTCAGTTGGCGGATGATGATTCAGAGGCAAGCAGTTCGCGCCTATTTTTACGTCACGGATCCGAACTCAGGCGAGACCGTCCAGGTTAATCCACCGGACTTTTTGGATGGCGCGCATGTGGATGGGATGGGATGGCGACCCGACATGATCCTTCAATTCGCGCATTATCTGGCGAAGGTAATGCCACGGTCTGGCGCAAAACCGCTCCGCGTCGAAGCGCGACTGCTCGTCAGCCTGAACGGTCGCAAGCCGAAATTAGTTATAGATCCGAATGTCGATCTCGCTGCCGAATCGCGAACCTGGGGGCGCCCCCGCTGGCTCCTGAAGATACATGACCCGTTACCCGATCGCCGCGCCGATCCTCTGGCAAACCCTTTTGAACCGAACCTGCTCGGCGATGCCCAATGATTAACCGCAACTGCAATTACGCCAGGCGTTAGCGGCAATTCTACGGTTGACTGGATGCCGCCGTACTGTTAACACACGCATCTTATGAAGAAATTCGCCTTAGCTTTATTGGTAGTTTGCAGCCTCGGTTTGCTCGCGTACGCGGGGCCGGAAAGTATTCCTAGCAAAGACATGAGCAAGGAGATGGCTGCGCCGGCACCTTGCCCAGAATGGTACAGGGACACCGAATGGAACGTGAGCGTTTGGGGCACTTACGCATTTAGTGGAACCGATTACGACCGATCCGGCAAAGAGGAGACGGATGATTTTCCGTTTCGGTTCGGATCGTACGATCGCTTCCTGGCCAAAGACCATGCGTGGGGCGGTGGTCTCGACTTGAAATACTTTTTCCACCGCTATTTCGGCATCGGAGTGGAAGGATTCGCCGTTGGCGGTCGTAGTTCGCACGCAGTCATGGACCATCCGCCCGATAATGCGGATGAGGAATTCATCGCGGGTCACGATCATACTGTCGGCGGGGTCCTTGGTACTTTGACCTTGCGCTATCCGTTTCATTGCTCCCGCTTTTCGCCTTACGCGTGGGCTGGCATAGGTGCGGACTTCGGCGGCTATAATGACCGTGGCTTTGTCGTCGGTGGAGAAAGCCAGGTCGCGAACGAGGACGAAACCCGCCTCGTGGGTCAGTTCGGCGGCGGTCTTGAAATTCGCATTACGCGTCACATTGGTGTGACCGGCGACTTCAGTTGGAACGTCGTTGACGGAACGCTCAATAACTTCGGCATGGTCCGAAGCGGCCTGAACTTCTCGTTCTAAATTAGCGAGAAGCAGTTTTCCAACGGCGGCATTCGGTTTACCCGGATGCCGCCGTTTCCTTTGTTAATGTGCGAATGTTACGACGGGCGAATGAAATCCGATTACGATTGGTCGCCGCATGCTCAGCAACTCGGAGTAATCTAAAGGCGAAAATGCACAATTTGCCGCGGAAACGTCCGAGTCCGGCGAGTTCCAGCGGCGGGAGGATGCGTTTCGTGAGTGTCAGGCGGCTGGTCAAGCTGGAAAATGGATTTTTCTCCTCCTATGGCTCCAGAGCTCGACGGTCACGTTCGACAGCCGATCGTGAACTACAACCACAATGAGTTTGCGCTGCTCTCGTCGGATGACTTAGCGGCGATCAACCACCACTTGGACGAAGTGCCCAAAGTAATGGCGTATTTTGGCTACGAGTATGTGCATAGCAAAGCGGAGGATCCGCGAATTTTGATGCGGAAATTTAGAACATGCATCGTGTGATATCCATACTCGAAAGACTGCGGAAGCGCGCGTTTGGTTCAGTCGACATTGCCTCGCTCGTTTTTTTCCGCATCGCCTTCGGCCTGCTCATGGCCGCGGACGTGTGGCGATACTACGCCAATAACTGGGTCGCGACGCGCTGGCTCGAGCCGCGATTTCTTTTCAAGTACTACGGATTTTCCTGGGTCCAACCGTGGCCGGGCCATTGGCTGTATGTTCACTGGATCGCCCTGGCGGTTCTCGGGTTGTTTATTGCGGCTGGATTTTTTTATCGCGTAAGCGCCGCAATTTTTTTTCTCAGCTACACCTATTTTTTTCTCCTCGATGAAGCGTGGTACGTAAACCACACCTACTTGATCTGTCTTTTTAGTTTCCTGCTCGTTTTTCTTCCGGCGCATCGGGCGTTTTCGATCGATGCCTGGTTAAAACCGCAACTCCATTCGCAATGCGCACCGGCATGGACGCTTTGGCTGCTTCGATTTCAAATGGGCATCGTTTATTTCTATGGCGGTCTCGCCAAACTCTTGTCGTCCGATTGGCTCCAGGGCGAGCCAATGCGTCAACTCCTTGGGCGTCGAACCGATTTTCCATTGTTTGGCCGATTCTTCCGCGACGAGTGGATGGTTTATTTAGTCAGCTACGGCGGCCTTTTGCTCGATTTGTTGATCGTTCCCTTCCTTCTTTGGCGGCGCACACGAATGCCGGCGTTTTGTCTGGCGCTCGCGTTTCATCTCACGAACGCGCGATGGTTTCCCATTGGCATTTTCCCCTGGCTCGCAATCGCCGCTACCACATTGTTTTTCTCACCGAGCTGGCCGCGGCGAATCGTTCAACGCTTCCGACATGTGAACGATTTCACTGGCCCAAAAAATTGGAAGCCGCTTTCTCTGAACAAACAACGGCTCGTGCTCGCGCTCATTGCCATTTACGCTGCCATTCAAGTTTTGGCTCCATTGCGCCACTTCCTTTCCTCCGGCGGAGTTGAATGGATGTGCAGTGAACATCGTTTTAGTTGGCGCATGATGCTCGTGAGCCACTATACCCGCGCTTTCTTTTATGTGACCGATCCCAATACCGGGGCCACGGCTCGCGTCCCTCCGGCCCGCTTCCTTAGTTACCGTCAATGCGGCCTCCTTGCCTACCTGCCGGATTTGCCGCTGCAAGCGGCGCAATATCTTGCCGTGGTCATGCCGCGCCGAGGACCAAAACCGCTCCGGGTCGAAGCCAGGATATTTGTCGCAATTAACGGCCGCCCCCCTCGTCTTTATCTCGATCCAAATGTCGATCTTGCGGCGGAGCCACGTCCATTTCTGTTTCGCCCGCGTTGGCTCCTTCGCATAGATGACCCGCTGCCGCCCGCCGAAAAACGATACAAGGACGATCTCGGTTTCCCGTCGATTCCGCCGACAACTGATTGACCTGGCAGTTTGTTCCGTGTCGCCTGAGCCCGCTTCTGCCGGAGGGGAGCTGCGATGAAAGCGCAGTTTGCTTCTGAAACATCCGAGTCCGGTGAATTTCAATGGCAAGAAGACCCATTCCGCGAATGGATTTCGGATTATAGATCGACATCCTACCCCGCCGCGTCGGGCCGCCATCATCTTCACGTCTCGCTCGCGTGTCCGTGGGCGAGTCGTACGGTCATTGTTCGGACGTTGAAGGGACTTGAAGAGGTGATCGGCCTGACGGTTGTCGAGAGGAGCGCCTAACGAAATCTCGTTATCTTTTTGGCGACCGCATCGTCGAAGCCGATTGGCGAATGTTTTGTACGCTTGTCCGATTCGACGTCGTCTACCACGGGCATTTCAAGTGCAACCTCCGCCGCATTGTCGATTATCCAAACCTGCAGGGTTATTTGATGGACCTTTATCAGCTGCCCGGCAA
>JALYUC010000147.1 GCA_030853965.1 Verrucomicrobiota bacterium
TCCTCGATGATTCGCTCGGAAAAATTGCACCGCAGAAATTGTCCGATGTCGATCCGGATGGTATCGCCATCCTTGAGCGGCGCCGTGGTGCGAACCGATGTCTCGCCAACTATGATCGGCCGGTCCGCTTCAATCACTTCGAGCTGGCCGATGCGCTTATCGTAGTCGCAAAAAATTTTCAGCAACACGTCGCCGCTTGTGCCGGGCGAAAGCAAAATGTCGTCCTCCTCGAGCAAGCTCGGGTTGTTCGAGACCAGATATTCGGACTTCGAAACCTTTAGTTGAAACCGTCCACCGAGTGCCCGCGCGCGCCGGCGCAGGTCGCTGAAATCCATCTCGCTGTCGTTGTGAAAAATGATTCTGTCTTCGAGCGTCGCCTCGACCTGAGTGCCGGATTTCAATTTTGTCCCGTTGAGCACGGCATCGACATCGCGCAATGCTTTGACTCGCACTTTCAGGCCGAATGTCACTTCGAGGGAACTTTCACGCGTTCGCGACCGCTCCAGCGACACTTCATCCGCATCCTTGTTCACGCGGACAAAAATTTGCGGCATGGAAACGTTTTTCTTGGCGTTGAAATAAGTGGCGAGGTCCTGATAGGTCAGCACTTGATCGCCGACCAGAATGCGCTGGCCCGGGTAAATCCGGCAAAAGCCGCCGCGCACGAGCGGCCGGCCGCGCACTGAAACGTTCTGGCCACTGTAATTCTTCAGCAGAATCAAATCGTGATAACGAAAAGCGAGCAGGCGATCATTGCCGTTGAGATTCTTCAGGA
Organism: Verrucomicrobiota bacterium; assembly: GCA_030853965.1. Taxonomy (GTDB): domain Bacteria; phylum Verrucomicrobiota; class Verrucomicrobiia; order Chthoniobacterales; family UBA10450; genus JALYUC01. Next base: position 776 of record JALYUC010000147.1, read on the forward strand.
TCACATCGGCCTTTCCATTCGCACCGAAAGAGAGCGATTCGAGCGGAGAAGCGCCACGCTGGTAGATCGATGGATCGGAATCTTCGGAGGCGTTAAGTTGGTAAACGATGTCGATCGCCTGCGCCGCCATGCCGAGCTGCGACATGAACGAATAAAACGCCACCACCTGTTCCTGCTTCAGTCCTGCCTGGGAAATCAGATCGTAAAGCTGAACCCCAAGCATAATCTTGCGCTCCGTTCTCAATTGCGCGCTGAGCTTTTGCGCCATGGCTGAAAGGTCCTGCTGCTCGTAAAGCGCTTGCCGAAACAATTGGCGTAGCTCCGAGTAAACCGTTTCCGGGTAGTCATAACGCAGGAAGCCAAGGCTCGAGTCGATCTCCTCCTCGAGCAGCACGCCGTCGGCCTTCGAGAAACTGGCCAGCACCTGAATGAGCAAGGGTAAAAGATTCGGCCCTTCCGACACGCTGCGCGGTTTGCGCATGGCACGACGCATCCAGCGCCGCCCCTTTCGCTGCATGCGATAAGCGAACGGAGTAACCCTCTGCACGGCACGATCGATTCGATCGGCGACGGATGTGACCAACTCTGTCATTTCGATGTTCGGAGAGAAATTTTACCGCAATCGACGAGCGACGCAACGCGCGGCTACGATATGGATATGTGAGCTTGTAAGTTGTCGATCTTGTCGCCTTCCCCGGGGACCAATCACTATCGGAACGGCTCCTGCTCTTTGCATTGAAAAAACCTTCATGTTAGCCTGCCTTCCTCGTTAAGCGTTTTAATCCCCATGCCTCAATCCGATCGTAACTCCCAAAAGGAGAATAAATCGCGCGGGAACGAGCCCAATTTCAATTGGCGCGGCGTTATCCTGATCGCCATCGCCTTTGCTTTGATCGCGCTCGCCGTTCTATTCCGGGGCGGCGCCTACAGCAACGTCGAGGACGTTCCATACAATCGCTTCCTCGAGCTGCTCGAGAACAAGCAGATCGTCACCGACAAAAACTTTGCGCTCCAACTCGTTGTCGAAGAAGGCCGGCCGACGCAAACCTTGCGCGGCTATTACATCAAACAGGCGGTCGGCCCTTCCCAAGCGCAGCAGGTGCCGTTTCGGACCACGATTTACCTGAACTTTACCAACAACCTGCAGGAGAAACTCGCGGCCGCAGGCGTTCAGCCGGCAATTAAAACCGAATCCAACGTCGTCGCGCAAACGATTATTGGTTTTGCGCCCATCGCACTTTTTCTGCTCGTTCTCTATTTCCTGTTCCGGCAGCAAATCCGCATGGCGGGCAAAGGCGCGCTCAATTTCGGAAAATCGAAAGCGCGCATGCTCGCGCGGGACAAAAACAAAATCACCTTCAAAGACGTCGCCGGCGTGGAGGAAGCCAAGGATGAAGTCCAGGAGCTTGTCGAATTCCTGCGTGACCCGAAAAAATTCCAAAAACTCGGCGGCCGCATCCCGAAAGGCGTGTTGCTCGTGGGCCCGCCTGGTACCGGTAAAACGTTGATCGCGCGCGCCATCGCGGGCGAAGCCGATGTGCCATTCTTCTCGATCAGCGGCTCGGATTTTGTGGAAATGTTTGTCGGTGTCGGTGCATCGCGCGTGCGCGACATGTTCGAACAGGGAAAAAAATCCGCGCCCTGCATCATCTTCATCGACGAAATCGATGCCGTCGGACGCCATCGCGGTCACGGTGTCGGCGGCGGACACGATGAGCGGGAACAAACCCTCAATGCGTTGCTCGTTGAGATGGACGGGTTTGATACCCAGGAAGGCGTGATCATTATCGCCGCGACCAACCGGCCCGATGTTCTCGACCCGGCGCTACTCCGTCCCGGACGCTTCGATCGACAAATCACCGTCAATCTGCCGGACGTGAAAGGGCGCGAAGAAATCCTGCGCGTGCACTCGAAAAAAGTGAAACTGGCGGAGGGTGTCGATCTTGCGGTGGTCGCGCGCGGCACGCCCGGTTATTCCGGCGCGGAGCTCGCTAACGTCATTAACGAGGCCGCACTACTCGCTGCGCGCCGCGGGTTGAAAGGAATCACCCTCGCCGAATTGGAAGAATCGCGCGACAAAGTTCGTTGGGGTAAAGAGCGCCGTAGTTTGGCGCTCAGCGAAAAAGAAAAAACAAACACGGCGTATCACGAAGCTGGCCACGCATTGCTTCTCGAATTGCTCGAGCACACCGAGCCGCTTCACAAAGTCACGATCATCCCGCGCGGACCGTCGCTTGGATCGACAATGTGGTTGCCGGAGGAAGACAAGTACACCAATCGCAAAAACGAATTACTCGCCGGGCTGGCCGTGAGTATGGGCGGCCGGGTCGCGGAAGAATTGGCGTTCGGCGATGTCACCAACGGCGCCCGGGGCGATATCAAAATGTCCACGGCTGTCGCGCGACGGATGGTTTGCGAATGGGGCATGAGCGAAAAGCTGGGCATGGTCGAGTACGGCGACCACGAAGATTACGTCTTTCTCGGCCGCGATATCTCCCGCGCGCGCGATTATAGCGAGGCGACTGCGGAACAAATCGATCAGGAAGTGCGCAAGCTACTCGACGACGCGTATCAGTTGGCCAAGCACACTTTGACCGCGCATCGCGACAAGCTCGAGGTGATCGCCCGAGCACTGCTCGAGTACGAAACGCTCGATGGTTTGCAGATCAAGGAAATCGTCGAGCACGGCCGATTGATCAATCCGCCCCCGAGCATCGCGCCACCACCTGCGCAAAAGATGCCGCCGGAAAAGCCGCCCAAACAAGTCATCGCGCCGGACGTTGCCCCACAACTTCCCGGCGCCTTTGGCGGCGCACCAGCCTGATCGGACTTCAGTCCAAAGGACTCTTTACGCCGATGCCGGCTTTGCCGTGCCGAATCTCAAACTCAAGTCGGATTAGGCCCAAAGAATACGTCTTTCTCTTGAAAGACCCAATAATTGGACCGAATACTCGTTAGATGGTGACTCCGCTCGACACCTGCGAAGCCGACTTCTTCGGTGATTTGTCCACCGACACGCACGGCT
>JALYUC010000162.1 GCA_030853965.1 Verrucomicrobiota bacterium
ATGTTGCTGCGAATTGCTCGACAACCGAAAAGCCGATGTTGTGACGCGTTTGCGTGTACTCGGCGCCAGGATTTCCCAACCCTGCGATTAAGCAAATCGGTGGAACTTCTTCTTCCACACCGGCTCACTCGAAAATCGGAAATCCAAAATCCAAGATGGATTATTTCTTCGGCTCTTTTTCCTTCGGAAAACCAGGAGTCGACTTTTCCTTTGCGCCGGGAGCGGCAATTGTCTCGCCCTCTTCTTTCTTTTCGGTGATGACTTCCGGCCCGGCGGCTTCTCCCTCCACCGCAACTGGCACAGGCTCCTCTTCTACAACCGGGGCCAGTACAGAAAACGCAGTCAGATCCGGCTGCACCTTGGCCGTCACGCCGCTAGGCAGTTGAATGTCGCGCACGTGAATGGAATCGCCAATGTTCAAGGCGGAGACGTCCACTGTGAGCCGATCGGGCAGATCTCGCGGCAAGCATTCCACCGGCAAGGCCCGCAAACTTTGCTCAAGCAACCCGCCGAAATTTTTGACGCCGTTCGCGATACCGAACGGCTCGACTGGAACCTCCGCCTGGATTTTCTCGTCCATCGAGACGGCGTGAAAATCAATATGGAGGACGTTTCCGCCCACTGGTGAATGTTGTACTTCCTGGACCAATGCCATCCGATTCGATTTCTCGCCGGCAATCTCGAGCTCGACCAAAATATTTTCGCCCGACGCGTGACTCAGCATTGCATTGACGTCGCGGGCAGAGACCTGCAGCGGTTGGGCTTTGTGTTTCGCGCCGTAAACGATGGCGGGAATCACGCCGCGCGCTTTCAATTTACGGGCGGCCGAGCGACCCACCGCCGTCCGCTGTTCCGCTTTTAACTTAACCTGTTTTGCCATTTCCTTTGTTTTCGATCTTAAACAGCGTCGAGACAGATTCATCATTGTGAATCCGTTTCATGCCTTCGCCGAGCAGCTCGGACACGCAGAGCACGGTGGTCTTAAACTTGTCCACTGTGCGCACAGACGTGCTGTTGGTCGTTATTAATTCCTCGATTTTAGACTTTTGCAACCGCGGGATTGCAAGATCGACAAGTACGGCATGCGAGACGGCCCCGTATATGTTCAGTGCTCCGCGTTTTTTCAATAGCTCCGCCGCAGAAGTCAACGTCCCGGCTGTTTCGGTCAAATCGTCCACCAGCAGCGCGTTTTTGCCTTCCACTTCGCCAATCAGGTAGAGCGCTTCCGTTTCGGTCGCGCTCTTACGCTCTTTTGCGACGATGGCAAGATTTGCGCCGAGGGCATCCGCATAGGCCGAAGCCATTTTAAGACCCCCTATGTCCGGAGAGACCACCACCGTCTTCCCGGTCAGCTTTTCTCTCAAATACCTAATCAAAACCGGCAGCGAGTAGAGGTGATCGACGGGAATATCGAAAAACCCCTGCACTTGTTGCGCGTGCAAGTCCATTGTCAGGACGCGGTTGACGCCCGACGCGTGCAATAAGTTGGCCACCAGTTTAGCTGTGATGGGAACGCGGGGTTGATCCTTGCGGTCTTGCCGTGCGTACCCGAAAAATGGGATCACCGCTGTGATACGATCGGCGCTGGCGCGTCGGCACGCATCCACCATGATGAGCAGTTCCATCAAGTGCTCGTTGGTCGGCGGCGACGTCGGTTGAATGAGAAATACGTCGCGGCCCCGCACGTTCTCCTCGATTTTGACGTAGGTCTCGCCATCAGGGAACGAGCTAATGGTCGCCTTGCCCAATGGGGTGCCGATGTACTTGCAGATGCGCTCGGCCAGCTCGCGATTGGCCGAGCCGCTGAAAACCTTCATCTCTGGTTGAAGCGCAAACATGGCGGAGAGCGCGCTAAGGTAGGCGCGCAAGATCGACATTGGCAAACGCAAATGCCACGAGGTTTTGACGGCGACTTGCGAACTGGCGGTTTTTCCGCCAAACTCTTTCTCCACCCCCTTGCCTTCATGAACGCCGCTGATGCCATTCGAATCGAACGCCCGACGACGGATTCAAAACTGTTCGCGCACACGCGCTGGGACATCGTCCCGATGCTCGCGGGTTTCTTCCATCTCGCGTTCTTTTTCGCTCTCTTCTTTTTGTACCCGCACACACCGCTATGGATCATGCTGATCCTCGGATTCGTTTACGCGCTCATGGTCAACGCAAACATCAATGGCGTGTCGCACAATTTCATCCATAACCCGTTCTTCCGATCCGAACTTCTGAACCGGCTCTTCGGCATCGTCGAGTCAGTGGCCTGCTGCTTTTCGCAGACCTACTACGACGTCGTCCACATGCAACATCATAAGGGGAATGCCGATCGACCGGACGACCATGGTGAAACGATCGATTGGATTTCGATTTACAAACACGGTCACGATGGCGAAGCGGAAAACCCTTGGGGCTATGTTTTCCTAAGCTTTTTTCGCGATAATCCCGCTGCAATCCGCAAAGAACTGCGCAAGCGTGGCGGTCGCGAATTGATGTGGGGCAACATCGAGCTCGCCGCTTTTGCCTCTGTGCTCTTCATCATGTTCCTGTTCAATTGGCGCTACATCGTTTTTTATTTTTTGCCCTTCTTCTATCTTGGGCACTGCTTCAGTTACCTGAACGGTTACTTCCGGCACTACGGCGCCAATCCCGACAAACCGATCGCATGGGGCGTCAGCAGTTACGGCAAGATCTACAACTGGCTCTTTTTCTACAACGGCTACCACGCCGAGCATCACTTCCGGCCCAAAGTCCATTGGACGAAGATGGAAACGTTCCATCAAGAAATCGCCGACATGCAAAAGCAGGAAGGCGTCCGCGTGATCAATCGAGCGCATATGCTCGGATTCCTCGATCCAAATTTGCCCCGACGCGGTGAAGATGTCGGCGCAACAACCGAAGCGGTTTCGTAGGTAGGGGCGATTGACCTCAATCGCCCGCCACTGATTATTTCCCGCACGGCACGGTCGGCTCGGTTAACCGCCCTACCCTATTTCGCGAAGCTCGCGCGCAACTTCTCTTTCTTTGATTCGCAATCTTCCTTCAACCGACGGAGCTCGATGGCAAGCTGCTTCTCGAGCGACTCTGCTTCCTCTAAATTGCCCGCACTTTGGACTTTGCCGATTTGGTCCTTCAGGAAAACTTCCTTCTCGGCGATCTTTGCGCGGTACATCGAATCAATCTCGGCGATTTGTTTTTTCTGAGCGTCGCTGAGCGAAACGCTTGGTGAGGCTTTCTGTAGACGCTCCATTGCCAATTCGTAGGCTGATTTCATTGTCGATCTTGTAAGTAAAACCGTTGTCCGTTGCGTTCGCGAAATCAATTCCTAAGTTAAACGCTTCCATGGCGGAAAAAATTCGACTTCTCAGCACCGATTTCGACGGCACCCTGGTTTGCCGCACGGGCGAAGCGCCGTTTCTCGATCCCGCCTGCATGGAATTCATTCGGGAATTGCAAAGCGCCGGCGCTCTTTGGGCAATCAATACCGGCCGTTCGGTCGATCTGCTTGAATCGGGTTTGAGTGATTTTTCATTTCCGTTCCGCCCTGATTTCATTCTCACGAGTGAGCGCGACATTTTCCGGCCTGCGCAGAATGGAGAAAAGTGGGAAGCATTTGGCGAATGGAACGAACGTTGCGCCCGCGACCACGCTCAGCTTTTCAGCTCAGCCTCCTCTGTCCTCGCCGAAGTGGTCGATTTCGTGAATCAGAAGACAAAAGCGCAACTTCTTTACGACGGCGCTCATCCGGAAGGCTTGATCGCGAACAGCGAGGAAGAAATGGATCGGGTGACAGAATTTATCGAGCGGGCGCGCGCGAAACAGCCAAAGTTCAATTATCAGCGCAACACCGTTTATCTGCGGTTTTGTCACGCCGATTATCATAAAGGCGCGGCGCTAATCGAGCTGGCTCGTTTGATCGACATCCGACGCGAAAACATTTTCGCGGCTGGAGATCATCACAACGACATCTCGATGTTGGACGGAAAAGTTGCCGCCATGCCGTCATGTCCGGCCAATGCAATTCCGGAAGTGAAAGACGCCGTGCAAAATGGTGGTGGCTATGTGGCGCAAAAAGATTTCGGCGCCGGCGTTTACGAGGCGCTCAAACATTTCACAGGTAGAGGCGATTGACCTCAATCGCCCGCGGGCTGTTCGGTGAACCGCCCCTACCTAGCGATCGGCGATTGCCAATGCCATCGGGGCATCCGCTTCGATTTTTCCGGCAAAGCGATTGGTCATGTAGGTCAGCAGCAGGACCCAGAAAGTCAGCGCGAGACTGAAAAGCGGAAATTGCAGCGGATAGGGCAGCGAATAAATGATCGCCATGAGCGGCGCCCATACCGCCCAAGTCGCGAGCAAAGTCGGCACAATCTTGTCGCGATAATGTTCCCAACTAAGCGCACGTCGCACCGACGCCCACGAAAAGCCGTCGTTCTTCCACTCGTACACTAACACCTCGCCGGGCGCGGCGAGAAATGGATTGTAGCCGAGTTGATCGACACAAATTTTGGCGAAGACGACCGGCACTGTGACAATATCGCCGAACCAGACCACGTTCGCACGATACATCAGATCGACGAGAATCGCATCAATTGCCCATGTCGGAACAGTAAAGGCGAGGTTCCTCAGATTTTGTCGGCGCGGTCTTCCTTTTTGAAAAAATAAGATCAGAAAAAGTTCCGGCAAAAGAGCGCCGGCCAAAATTCCGGCGATGATGACGAACGCCAGCCCGTGCTGTTGTTTGTAATGAGCGAGTCGATCGAGCCAGAACGCAAACCGAGTGCTGGCGTAATAGGCGACCCAAATCGCCAGCATCACGCCCTGCAGGGCGAAGCCGGGAACGGCGTTTGCCTTGGCCGCTTCCCAACCAATCGTCAGCGGCGTGCGCGTTGTTTGCATCGCCGCTGATAGTTCCGCCTGCGATCAGGCGATCAAGCAGAAATTACCAGCGCACGTTCGCGCTTGCACCGCCAGGGCCGGCGCCTGGTTGCATTCCCTCACCGGAAACTTTTTCCCCGGGGACAGTTCCGGTTGGTTGCGAAGTAGTCATCACCTCGTCATGGGATGCACAGGCATCCATCAAAAAAGCAGCCGCTAAAACCAGGAGTCCTCGCAGTGCAAACCGTTTCATGGCCGGAACTCTACCCACGATCCCAACCCTCTCCAGTAAAAACCGCGAAGTTTGATACGGGTTTAGTCGTCCGATAAACTACCAGGTGGCAAATCCAGACAGGAGCGACATCAAATCCCTGCAATTTGACGAGTTGCACGAGAAGCTCGGGCAAATGGGCGAACGATCTTATCGCGCCAAACAAATCGCAGACTGGCTTTATAAAAAGCGAGTTGCCTCATTCGAGGAAATGACGGATCTGCCGCAGACGTTGCGGGCGCAGCTCGCGGAGAACTTTTCATTTGGTAAGATCGACATCCTTCGTGTTCTGGGATCGGGCGACACCACACGAAAGTTTCTGTTTCGACTGAGCGATGGGAATCTGATCGAATCGGTTCTAATTCCAGCGTCGCCCTCGCTCTACGGCGAAAAATGCGACCGACGAACAATCTGCATTTCCACACAAGTAGGTTGCGCTTACGGCTGCAAATTTTGCGCAAGTGGCCTGGAGGGATTTTCGCGAAATTTACAGGCGAACGAAATTGTCGATCAAATCATGGCGGTGGAGCGCGAAAGTGGCCACAAGATCGACAATATTGTTTTCATGGGTATGGGGGAACCGCTCGCCAATTTCGAAAACTTCGTGCGGGCGACTTGCATCATCAATGCGCCTTGGGGGCTCGGCATGGGAGCGCGACACATCACCGTCTCGACTAGTGGTCTTGCGCCGCAAATCAAAAAACTCGCCGACCAACCACTGCAAATTCGACTCGCCATTTCATTGCACGGCGCCACTGACGAAGTACGCAACCAAATCATGCCAATCAATCGCCGCTACAACATCGACATGTTGCTTTCGGCCGCCGATTACTATGTCGCTCGCAAAAAGCAGCGACTCACCTTTGAATATATTCTAATCGCCGGTGTAAATGACGCGGACGATCAGGCGTATCTGCTCGCGCGGCATGCGCGGCGTCTCTCAGCGAAAGTGAATTTGATTCCGTATAACACGGTTGAGGGTTTGCCGTGGTCGCGACCTTCGCAAGATCGACAGGAAAAGTTTTGGTCGATCTTGCGGAAGCACGAAATTCCCGCCACGCTTCGACGCGAGAAGGGCCACGACATCGACGCGGCCTGCGGTCAGTTGCGATTGCAAACGAAGCGCGAATTCCAGGCGCTGTAGGGGACGCTACTAGCGTCCCGTGGGAAGCCAACGGCTTTCCCTACAGCTAAAAATTTTTGCGCGCACACCGAAGCTGGCCTTTAGTTTGAATATGGCCGGCTTCGACCACGAGCCCGAGAGAGTGTGGGATGAATATGATTGGGAACGCTTTCTCCAACAGCAGGATCATAAAACCGAGAAGTACATGGAGTTGCTGGAGAGGTACCTGGACGACCCGCAACGTGACGAAATCATCGCGCGCGAAATGGGTTGGACCCAGCTGCTCGATGCGAAGGACTGGAGTGCAGAAGTTGACGCGCTCCTGGACAGCGACGCTGAAGAAGAGGACTCCTCCGGGCCCGAGCAAACGGTATCGCCATTTGAGACGTTCGAAGACCATGATCTCTATCGCGCCGCCTTCGCCTTGACGGTCTGGATCGACGAACTCTTTGACCAAGATGCTTCCCTTCAAAATGAGCCCGCCGCGGTCAAGCTGGCGACGCAATCGGCGTTGGCGAGCGCCAAACTCGCTGCCGCTTTGACCGACAATGAAGTGGACGAATTGGGAATGACAATCGCCTATTTGAAGCGAGCGCTGAAGGCGATTACCACCTCGCTCGATGCATCGGCCCAGCTGAGATCCACGAAGCTGATTAACGTCGCACAGCACTCAGTGCTTCAGCAGCGCCTCTTCCAGGTCCGGGACGGCATAATTACCCTGATGGGCGAATACCGGGGTGAATGGCGGCGGCGTTTCGGCTCCGAAGGCTTTCGGAGTTGAATGAAATAGGCGCTTTTCCGTCCAAATATGCAAACGGAAGCGACTCTGGCTCAGGCCGATGTGTCGGAACTCGACTTGGTGAAACGGTGCCAGGCGGGTGAAACCGAGGCATTCGATGAGCTGGTCACTCGTTACCGAACACGGATATTCGGCATGATTTACAACATGGTACATAATGAGCAGGACGCCTGGGACCTGGCTCAAGACAGCTTCGTGAAGGCGTGGAAATCAATTAAGCGCTTTCAGGGCAAATCGTCATTTTACACCTGGATTTATCGAATCGTCATGAACGTAACAATTGATTGGCTGCGAAAAAAACAAATCAAAGGCGCCGGCGCAGAATTTGATGACTCGGTGCAGTTGAAAGAAATCGATCCGGCTTCCAAGACTGTGCCGAAAGCCGACGCGTTGCCTTACGAACACATGCAACGAACCGAAATTCGCGCTCAAATCGACAATGCAATCGCACAACTTTCGCCAGAACACCGCGCCGTAATTTTGATGAAGGAAACCGAGGGCATGCAATATCACGAAATTTCGGAAACTCTCGGTTGCTCGATCGGCACGGTGATGTCGCGCTTGTTTTATGCGCGGAAAAAACTGCAGATTTTATTGAAGGATGTTTATGAAAACATTTGAAGAAAAGTGGACCGCCTGGCTCGATGGTCAGCTCACCGGCAAAGAGCTGGTCGAGTTTGAAGCTTCGCTGCCGGACAGGGCGGCGGCGGAAGCTGAGAAGCTAGACGCGAAAAAACTCGGCGCGCTCTTGAAGCGGGAGCTTGGGGCCGGCGCACTGAGCAACGAAGAGTTTTTTAGTCATCAATTGCGCGAGCGCATCGCCCACGAAAATGCCACACAAGATCGACATGTTGAAACACCGACATGGTGGACGGCTCGACGACTGTTGTGGGCGGGAGCAGCTTCCGTCGCGCTCTTTCTGATATTCACCGTGGTCGTTGTCCGCGACAAGAATCCCGCTGAGCAATCGCAATACCTTTCGCAAATCCTCAACGCGCGCGTCGATCCGGCGGTCAGCCCGAACGCCACAATCTCGATGTTTGAGTCGCAAGAAGACCGCGTAACGGTGCTTTGGACGGAGGGGCTGCAGTCCTTACCTGCGGATTACGCTGCAAAATAACAGCCATGCAACGCCGGTTTCTGTTCTTCGCCGCATTTTTTTCGCTCGTGGCGAACGTTACGCCGGTGACTCGCGGGGCGGAGATGGTTTGGAGCGGACTCGTCATCGCTGAGAATGTCGCACAACCGCAATCGATCCCACCCGAATTGGCCCGGCTGGAACAAACGCTCAAGGGCCTTTTCGGTTACAATCAGTTCCAAGTCATCGGCCAATCCCGCAAGAGTCTAAAGACCGGTGAGGAAGATTGGCTCGCCGCAAGCAAGTATTTTTCGTTGCACGTCGATTCACATGGTCCGAGCCAAAGCGGTTATCTTCTCAATTTAAAGTTATTTCAGGAGCAGCAGTTGTTGCTGGAGACCGACACGAAGTTAAGCAAACGAAGTCCGCTCGTAATCAAAGGGCCGCAAGTTGGTAGCGGGCAATTACTGCTCGTGCTTGTGGTGCAATGAATTGATAGGAACGCCGCGCTGCGGCGTCCGCACCTTTTGCAGGTGCAAAGAACGGTTGCGCCTGTTTAGTTGGCGAACATGGGATTCGCCGCTTTTTTTCTCCGTGGTTTCTTTTTCGTTATGTTCGTCGCAACGATGCACGCCGAGAAGCCATACGATTTCGCCACCACACCGGGAAAACTGCCGAAGGAAGTTGTTCCAACCGAATATTCAATTCGAATTGTTCCTAACATCGACAAGTTGACCTTCACCGGCACGGAAGCGGTGAGGGTTAGCGTGCGCGTTCCCGTTCGGCAAATCGTGTTGAACGCCGCGGGATTGGACGTTGCGAGCGCATCCGTGAATGACAAGCCGCTCCCAAAATTAGCCATCAAGATCGACAAGAAACAGGAATTGCTCACGCTCGCTTTGCCCTCCGAACTTTCGCCGGGCGATCACGCGCTGACTCTGAGTTTTTCTGGGTTAATCAACCAACAGGGCCGGGGCCTGTTCTACATGCATTATCAGGAGCAAGGCACCGGCGCGAAAAAGATCGCCCTCGGCACGCAATTCGAAGCGACCGACGCGCGCCGCTTTTTCCCCTGTTGGGACGAACCGAGTTTCCGGGCGCGTTTTCAACTCTCCGTGGTTGTGCCGGAGAACTGGCTGGCAGTTTCTAACATGCCAATCGAATCGGAAACAAAGATCGAGCATGGGAAGGAAGTTCGCTTCGCAGCGACTCCCTCGATGTCGAGTTATCTGAACGTCCTCGTCGCCGGCGAGTTCGATTTGATCGAAACAAAGGCCGCCGGAACACAAATCCGTGTCATCGCTACGAAAGGCAAAGCGGAATGGGGACGTTACGCGCTCGAAAGCACCGCACAGATTCTCGAGTATTTTAATGATTACTTCGGGATCGCGTACCCGCTGCCGAAGCTCGATCAGATCGCGATTCCCGGCGGCTTCGGCGGCGCCATGGAAAATTGGGGCGGAATCACCTATTTCGAATCCGCGCTGCTTTTCGACCCCGAGAAATCTTCCGCCAGCACGCGGCAGCGCATTTATGAGGTCATCGCGCACGAAACCGCGCACCAATGGTTCGGCGATCTGGTGACAATGGCGTGGTGGAACAATCTCTGGCTCAATGAAGGCTTTGCCTCCTGGATGGGAACGAAATGCACCGCGCATTTCAATCCGCAGTGGGAAGTTTGGTTGCAAAAAAACATTCCACGCGATCCGACGCGGCGCACCGGAATCTCGAAAGAATTGGCCATGGAAGGCGACGCAAGATCGACAACTCACGCGATCCAGCAACCGATCAGGAACGAAGTCGAAGCAAACAGCGCGTTTGACGACATCACCTACCGAAAGGGCCAAGCGTTTCTGCTCATGCTCGAAAGTTTTCTTGGTGAAAATGATTTTCGCGACGGGATTCGCCGTTACATCGCCGCGCACAAGTATTCAAATTCAACGACGGCAGATTTGTGGAAAGCGTTGAGCGAAGCGTCGCGAAAACCGGTCGAAGAAATCGCCGCGGCCTGGACCGAGCAACCGGGATTCCCCATCGTAAAACTGAGGCGCGATGGCGAAAATATTTCGCTCTCGCAGGAAAGATTCACGATCCATTTTGCGAACCCGCCGGCACTGCAATGGAAGATTCCCCTCACCTATTTTGTTGTCGACGAGGCCAGGACGCAAAGCCGATTGATGACGGCGAAGATCGACAATCTCTCCGGGATTCCCTCGGACCGCGCGCTCAAATTGAATGCGGAGGGCGCGGGAAACTATCGGGTCGAATATGACGAAGCGAGTTGGAAATTGTTGCTCGACGCCTTGCCGAAATTTAACCTGGCGGATCGCGTCAACCTCCTAGGCGATGCGTGGGCGTTCGTTCAAGCGAATCGCGCGCCTTTCTCGACCTATGCCGCTCTTGTCGAAAAGTTATCAGGAGGAAATGAACTCGCGGAGCGCGATCAAATCATCAACACCTTCGATTACATCAATCGCTTGCTCATTGGAGATCCTGCGCTGGAGAAATTTCAGAATTACGCGCGCACAATCCTGCGGCCAAGTTTCGATCAGCTCGGTTGGGAACCAAGAAAAGATGAAACGCCACCCGCGACGATTTTGCGTGGCAGTCTGATTGAGGCACTCGGTGATTTGAACGATCAAGAAATTGTCGCTGGGTGTCGCGAACGATTCCAAAAATTCGTTGTCGACCCTGCGTCGCTTGCGCCCGATTTGCGGGCGGCCGTTTTTCGGGTAGTCGGGCATCACGCCGATGAATCGACGTGGGACAAGCTGCACGAGCTTGGATTAAAAACGACGAGTATCGAAGAAAAACAAAATTATTACGATGCCTTGGCCGCCACCTGGAACTCGAAGCTCGCCACCAAAGCGCTCCAGATCGCATTGACGGATGAATTGCCGACCAGCCGGGCTCTTTTCATCGTCGGAAAAGTAGCGAGAGTCAGCGAGCATCCGGACATCGCGTGGAAATTCGCCAAGGCGAATATGAAAGCGCTTCTGGCGAAGACGGATGCGCTCGGTGCGAACAGTTATGCGCCCAGCCTGTTCACCTTCTTTTCCGAACCAACGCGTGTTACTGAGCTGAAAGCTTACGCTAAGGCGAACTTGCCAGTTTCGAGCGCAAAGGAAGTGGCCAAAGCAGTGGATGAAATTGAGTTTCGCTCAGAATTTAAACGGCGGCTGATTCCTCAATTGAGCGCCTGGATTAATAATCGGGCAGCGAAAAACTAAGGGGCTGGTTTGCATTGTGTGCTACTCGATCTTTGGCGGTTGTCTTGGCTTCTCGACGCGTTGCCTGAGGCTTTTTCGCTCACAACGTCACGTCAGTCTGCGGATTCTGGGGGGAAAGTAGCAGGCGCATCGGCATCATGGAAGAATCGTGGAATCCATGACGCCGGAAAAGCACTTGAGAGCGAAGCTCGGGCCGATCCGTCAATAAGGTGATGCGCAGAAAATTCTTCTGCTTGGCGAAATCGATTGCATGCTGGAGCAATTGCGATCCGTAACCGTGTCCGCGATATTCCTCATGCACGACCAGATCTTCGAGCACTATAACGAATCCACCCTCCGCCGTGCTGATGGTGAAGAGGAGATTAATCATCCCGACAATCACGTTGTCGCGACGAAGAACGAAAACGCGGCCACGATTTGGTTGCTCGAATATTAACCTTAGACCACGAAGCTGCTTTTCTTTGTTCGGGCGGAAATCGCTCTCATGACTGAAGAGTTCACCAAGCAGGCCGGATAGCTCATCCAAATCATGCTCTGTCGCCGGCTCGATGATTACGCTGGCACTCATGATTCTCTTATTCCAGAAACTCAGGGCACTGGCAAATGCGATTGATGAGTTTCCTCCCGAAAACTCATCCTCTCGGCTGCCCATCTATGTCGCTCGCGTCCCCGCGGCTCGATTGCTTGCCACGCCGAAGCGCGGCGAAGGCGGATCGATCTCCCCACGGGACGAGTCTTTCCGAATGGCGGACTTGCGCTTCAATTGACAACGTGGCTGGACCTTTTACGGTAGGCGTTCCGCTCACTGAGCACTATGAAACGCACCTTCCAGCCATCCAAGCGCACACGCAAACGCCAGCATGGGTTTCGCGCTCGCATGAAGACAAAAGGAGGGCGCGCCACGCTCGCGCGGCGCCGACAGCGCGGCCGCAAACGTCTTCTGCCGAAGGGTGCCGAGCATCCTTACCTCAGGCACACGCAGGCGTAGGATTTTGCACTGCTAATGGTCCGAGCGAAGCGGAATTTTTTCGCCTGCGGCAAGATCAGTAATTAATATTGGAACGGTTTACGCGCACCGTTAGCTCAATTGGTAGAGCAGCTGACTCTTAATCAGCGGGTTATAGGTTCAAGTCCTATAC
>JALYUC010000179.1 GCA_030853965.1 Verrucomicrobiota bacterium
CGCTCAGGCCTAACCAATCGACATACTCCGGCCCGGGATAATAGGCCGGCGCAAAATTCCAAACGTCGAGCGGATATGAGTAGTTGTTGGTGTGAAACATCCACTGGACGTTGGTCGCCCTTCGCGCACGCACACGATCGACCACGTGCCGATACGCTGCTTTGAAGTTTTCCGGGCCGCGCCAGCTTTTGATTTCAGGGATCCATTCGTCGCCGCCGTAATAGGCACCCGACCACGGAAACCAATCGCCGTTCATCTCGACGCCAAAAGCGACGATCATGGGATGTCCAAATTCGCGCGCCGCATCGGCCCACTTGTCGATGTAGGCGTCCCATTTCCCAGCAGCGATATCGCCTAGATTGAATCTGTCCGGCCCGCGATTTTGTGTGTAGGGCTTGTCCCACGGCGACCAAAAGACCAGCGGAAGCGAACCGTGCCTCCAAATTACATTTAGGTTCGCGGTCGGAAAATTCTGCTCACCCCAGTAGCTCGATGACGCGATAATGGCCTGATGCTTGCCGACCATCGTTTCGAAATCCTCGATCATCTCCAGTGTGACATCATCTTCCTCGTCGCCAAAATCCATGAACGCACCGGTATAAGTCCCGTGTTCGGGAATAACGATTTCAACGGGACCGTTGGGATCGATATGCGCGTTTTCGAGCAGGGCAGATTCTTTACAACTCGTTAAGCCCGGCAACGTGCAAAGGGCTATCAGCGCTGCTAAAAAGATGGCTCGCGGGCCAGTTGGGGGGCGCAAACCGCCAGCCTGCAGTTGTCGGCAGTTTGCCGCGAACCCTTCTCGAAGTTTCGAAAAAAAATAACGAAATCGCCGGGCAAGCTGCCCGGCGGAGCAGGCTGGCAGCCTCCGCTCCCCGGACTTAATCATTATGCGCGCACCGGCACGCTCGCGGTACGCTCGAGTTTACCCCAGCTAACCCACGCGCCTTTTATCGCGCGCAAAATCGCCTTCCAGATTACATAACTGAGCATCGGCCGATAAATCAGGCGCATCGGAAGAATGCGCCATGCGCGCAGAATTGGTTCGCGCTCGAGGATGCAGGCAAGCGTGGCAAGAATTACGTCCATCGAAAGAAACGTAATTACGAAGGGCAGAACGGCACGCCATGCGCCAAACGGAAGCGATGCTAGTAGAAATAAATCCACCATCGGGGTTACAGCGACGAGAATGATTTGAAAAAACCAAACGCTCGGCAAACTAAACCATCCGAGAGCGCGATAGTTCCAGTTGAAAACCATGTCGCGATGTTTCCAGAGACATTGCAAGGTGCCGTAAGCCCAGCGAAAACGTTGTCGCGCCAGTGTCCGCACACTCTCCGGCGCCTCCGTCCAGGCAATTGCTCCCGGCGCGTAGACAATTTTTTGTCGATGTTTGTGCAAGGCGAGGGTGAGATCGGTATCTTCGGCGAGTGTTTGCAAGCTCAGACCCCCAGCTTCATCGATCGCATCCTTGCGGATGGCGCTGATCGCCCCGGGCACGACCGTTATGCAATTCCATCGATTGTAAGCGCGCCGATCGAGATTGAAACCGCAGGTGTATTCCAGCGCCTGACATCGCGCGATGAATGTGCGCAAGTTTCCAACTTTGGCGTGACCTGAAACAGCGCCGACGCCCTCATCAACAAGCGGGTCGAGCAAGCGGGGCAGCGTATCGCGCTGGAATTGCGTGTCGGCATCGATGAATACGACGACGCCGTGGCGCACCGCGGCAAGAGCGCGTTGCAGGGCACGCGCTTTACCGCGATTTTCCTGTTGCAACAGTCGGACGCGCGGATCGCTTTGTACGACTCGTTCCACTTCGGCGACGGTTTCGTCTCGCGAACCGTCATCGACAACGATCACTTCGATTTTGCCTTCATATTCGGTGTTTAGTAGCGCGCGCAAAGTTCCGGCAATCACTTTACCTTCGTTGTAAGCGGCCATTACCACGCTGATGGAATGCTTAAGCGTGGACCGCGGCTGTCGTTTAAACCGATAGGCCAGCCAGATTACGACAAGCGTACGCATGACAACTAACGCCGTCGCGACAATCATGAACGCCCAGAGAAATTCTTCGATTGCGTGGTAAACGCGAAACCCAGTGCTGCTGACCACTCGCGCAAGCGACTGCCCGCTTTGCTGCAAAGGCGGCATGAGCGCGTCGCGCGTCGTTCCAAGCAATCCGCTCAGAGGCACCACCGTATCACCGCGGGCATGCAACCAGTCCAAAATTCGTGGCAACGCCTCCACTGTTTGCGAGCGGTCGCCGCCAGCGTCATGCAGCAAGATGATGCTGCCATCTCGCCGCTGCTGTTTCACGCGTTGCAGGATGATATCGGCACCCGGCTTCGCCCAATCCTGCGGATCAATGTTTTCCAAAACGACGAGATAATTGAGGTCTTGCGCAATTTGCAACGGAGTTAGATCGCTTACCTGCGTTGGGTTGGTGTCAGCCGCGTAGGGTGGACGGAACAATGTCGTCGCACGTCCCGTGATTGACTCGATCAAAAGTTGGGTGGCGTTGAGTTCGAGTCGGATGTGCTCCGGCCAGCACAGCGCAAGATTGGGATGATAATACGTGTGGTTCCCAATCTCGTGTCCTTCATTCACGATGCGCCGGACGATGCCGGGATACCGTTCCGCGTTTGCGCCAACGAGAAAAAATGCGGCTTTCACATTTGCCGCCTTAAGAATGTCCAGGATCCGCGGCGTCCATTCCGGATCCGGACCGTCATCAAAAGTGATTGTCACCTGATGCTCCCCGCCTGCGCCTTGATGGTACAGTGTGGGAAAGGCCGGAAACGTTACGTAATTGGACGTCAAATACTTTTCGGCGTCGATGGCAAGACTTCGCATTCCGTCAGAGCGGCTTTCATCCACGGTGACAATTTCACCATCGCCGACGTCGGCGATCGTATCTGTTCCCTTTAGCACCTCGAGCAAGGGCCGCGTTTGATTGTCGATCTTGAAATCACGCGAAACATTCAACGCGTCCCAAATCGCGGTGTCTTCCGTGCCGAGGCGATAGAGGGCAAATCCGCCGGCCTTCTGATCGCGCACTTCGCGCAATTCATTCAGGAAAGTGACCACGTCGAGAAACCAGACCGTGTGAACTTTGTCAGCGTCTTCGTAATAGAAAGAGGGATTGTAGTCAGGCGCGCCGACTGCCACTGATTCCACCCCGGCGCTACCCGCCCGGCTCATCGCTTCCGGAAAGCTGATTGATTCCGCTTTCTTCACGCCGTCCGTCCAATCGTAACCGTAACTCCCAAGCGCGATAATCCACTGCTTCGTGTCCGAATCTTCGAGGAGCACGTGGAGCCAGCCTTCGAACCAGGAGCGCGAGCCAAGCGGACCGGGCGAATCGATGTCCGACGTTTCGTCAAACAATAGCGCCACGAAACGATCGACATTGTCCGAGAGATCGTCGAAATCGATATAATCAAGCTCCTGTCCCGGCTGAACGCAGAGCCATAATTCCTTGTGATCGTCGTGCAGCGCGTCGGCGATCTTGTCAATAAAGAGGGTTATATCTTTTTTGTAGACGGGATCGATTTGCTCCCAATCAATCACCACGCCTGCCGCCTTCGCATTTCGCAAAACCGCCAGCACTTTGCTAATGAACCGCTCTTGTCGATCCGCCGGACCGTGCGCAAGATTTTCGATCGCTTCCGGTTGCCAGCTGTCGCCGACGAGGTTCGTCAAAAGCGGCATCAGAGCGATTCCTCGGTTCACCGCCAACTTTGGAAGGCGATTGTCCGCATCGATCTGTAGATCGCCCAGGCCATTAATCACGGACATCCATTCAGGACATAGATGCGTGATCTGCGTCGCGTGCTGTTCAAGCGACGTATAACTATACGGATCGCCATTCGTGTAAAACGCGAGCCGCACTTCATTGTTCGGAGATTTTTTGCGCGGTTTCGCAGCCGGAGTCGGAGTCGGTCCGCCCAGTTTTTTTGTTGCTTGCCGCGCCGCGCCGAATTTCTGCCAGAGTAACGAGTTCGCCGCGACTTGCCCCGCTGGATTCGCTTTTTGCAACCCTTTCAATTGCCCTTTCAGCTGGCGCAACGAAAATGGCACGCGCATTTGCGGCGCCACAAAAAGCGTTTGCACAAAAAGCACGGCTCCGAGAAAGAATACTACTCCCGTCCCGAGCAGGATCAGACGCAACCGCGGCCAGCGTTTACCACCCGGATCCGAGAAGACGAATGGCGTCACCAAGTCTGGAGGCATTTCGGGCATGGGCGGGTATAATCGTGCAGACAGCGTGGGAAGAAAATCCCATTCTTCGTTCGACGTTGACGTTGGACGCCTGCCACGCCGTAGCCTTGCGAAGGCGGGTTGAGCGTTGGACGTTAATCAATGAGTAGCGAGAAAGACCCGCTTCCGACTGGCCACGCCGGTATTGACGCTCGCCTACAAAAGGGCCCGACCATTCATCCGACAGCGTGGATCGTTCCCGGCGCGACTGTAATCGGCGATGTAACGCTCGACGAACAATCGAGCGTGTGGTACGGCGCTGTCGTGCGCGGCGACATCAATCGCGTCGTCATCGGGCCGCGCTCGAACATTCAAGACAACGCGGTCGTGCATCTCGACACCGGATTCCCGACGATTGTCGGGGAGCTCGTCACTGTCGGCCACAGCGCCATTGTGCATGCGTGCAAGATCGATAACGAAGTCTTGATCGGTATGGGCGCGATCGTTCTCGATGGCGCCGAGGTCGGTGCGCGGTCCATCATCGGCGCGAATGCCCTCGTTACACTCGGCATGAAGATTCCGCCCGGCTCGCTCGTGCTCGGCTCACCTGCAAAGGTTCGTCGCCAATTAACTCTCGACGAACAAAAAGACCTCGCGCGCTGGGCGTTGAGTTACGTCGAGACCGCCAAACATTTCCGCGAATTCTACAGCAATCCTTCTGCTAACTCTCGCGCGCGTTGCCGCAACAATTCTGGCGCTTCGGGAATACTCCCTCCCAGTTCGTAAACCCGATCGAAAATCTCGCGGACTTGTCGATCTTCGCTCGCGCGGCCCACGACTGCATAAACGTGTTTCCCGAATTTTCGCGCCAGCTTCGCCACTCCCGCCGGCGTTTTTCCCTCGAGTGTTTGTCGATCCAAACTTCCCTCGCCCGTAATCACAACGTCGACATCTTTGATTTTTGATTCGAGTCCAACCACACCGGCAACGACGTCGAACCCTGGTTGTACGGGTGCCTCGCAAAAACTCATTAACCCGAAGCCAAGTCCGCCTGCTGCTCCGGCCCCCGCTCTCTCACGATAATCGACGCCGGATTCCTGTGAAACAACATCAGCAAGTTTGGCTAACGCGCGTTCGAACATGTCGATCTTGTCCGCGGTTAAGCCTTTTTGCGGACCAAACACGCGCGTCGCACCATTTTCCCCGAGTAACGGATTTCGGACATCAGCGGCAGCAATTATTTTGGGCAACGCGAGGGTTCCTGGCTTTTCAATCCGCATTAGCCTTACCAATTCGCTAACTCTCACAGCCAACTCCTTCTCTTGCTCGAAAAAGCGGAACCCGAGTGCTCGTGCCATTCCCAATCCGCCATCGTTCGTCGCGCTGCCGCCTAGTCCGATGACAATTTCCTCCGCCCCATGGCAAACCGCATGGAGAAGCATTTCGCCAACTCCGAACGTGGTGGCAAGATCGACATCGTACTCGCCGTGCCGCAACCGTCGCATGCCTGCCGCTTCACTCATCTCGATGACAGCGAGCTTACGGTTGTCGATGTAGGCATAACGCGCATCGATCTCACGACCGAGCGGATCATGCGCCTTGCAATTCACCCACGATCCATTCAGCTCGCCGCAAATCACTTCGGCCGTTCCCTCCCCGCCATCTGCGACAGGGACGATGTAAATCTTGGCGTTCGGCAAAACTTCGCGCACACCAGCCGCGATGTTCTCCGCTACTTCGCGCGCGCTGAGCGAGCCTTTGAATTTATCCGGCGCAATGAGAACGCGCACCGCGGTTATGATTTCAATTTCCGCTCGAGGATTTCACCAACCAGCTGCGGGTTCGCCTTGCCCTTCGACAACTTCATTACCTGCCCTTTGAGGAAATTAAGTGAGGCTGCCGTGCCCGCTTTGAAATCCGCTGCTGGTTTTGGGTTTGCCGCGATCACCTCATCGCAAAACTTCTCGATCGCGCTCGCATCACTTAATTGTTCGATCCCCTTCTCCCTTACGATCGCCGCCGCCCCTTTGCCGCTCGCGAACATCTCCGCGAAAACTTCCTTGCCTTGTTTGCCACTGATCTTTCCGCTGTCGATCAAACCAATCAGCTCATCGAGCGCCTCCGGTGGAATCGGACAATCGGTCACCGTTTTGTTCGCGCTGCTCAGCGCGCTCTGCAGATCGTTGAGAATCCAGTTGGCGATATTCTTTGCTTTTTTTGCGCCTTTCGCGGCCGTTTCGAAATAACGCGCAAGATCGAGATCGTCCGCAAGAACGCCGGCATCATACGCACTCACTTGATACTCCTCCACAAAACGAGCGCGCTTTGCCTTGGGCAATTCCGGTAGGCGCTTACGCGCGTCTACCAGCAACGCTTCGCTCTTCACCGGAACGAGATCGGGATCGGGGAAGTATCTATAGTCATGAGCCGATTCTTTGCTCCGCATGAGAAACGTCTCGCCAGTCGCGTCGTCCCAGCCGCGCGTTTCTTGTTGCAACTTTTCGCCGCGCCCGAGCGCTTCGGTTTGCCGTTCCATTTCAAAGGCGAGCGCTCGCCGAACGCCGCTGATTGAGTTCATGTTTTTGATCTCGATCTTGGCGCCGAGTTCCGCTTGCGATTCTCCTCGCACCGAGACATTGCAATCGCAGCGGAGTTGACCCTTCTCCATGTCGGCATCGCTCACGCCGCCGTAAATCAGGATTTGTTTGAGCGAACTGAGAAATGCAAAGGCTTCCTCCGGCGAATTAATCTCCGGCTGTGTGACGATTTCCATCAACGGTGTGCCGGCGCGATTGAAGTCGATGCCGCTGCTCGATTCAAAGTGAAAACTCTTTGCCACGTCTTCTTCGAGATGGATGCGAACGAGATGCACCTCCTTGTCCGGCGTGGCGATATTCTTCTGCGCGTCCTTTGGGTAGGCAAGATCATGCAGTGGTACGCTGCCATTCGTGCATAGCGGCATGTCGTATTGCGAAATCTGGTAATTCTTCGGCATGTCCGGATAGAAATAATTCTTTCGATCAAACTTCGAGGTCGGAGCGATATCGCATCCGAGCATCAACCCGGTCAGCACGGTCATGCGCAACGCTTCGTGATTCATCACCGGCAGCGCGCCCGGCAACCCGAGACAAACCGGACAGGTATGCGTGTTTGGCTCCGCCCCAAACTCAACCGGGCACGCGCAAAACATTTTCGAGCGCGTTTTGAGCTGCACGTGCACTTCGAGCCCGATCGTCGTGATGTATTCTATTGTCGATTTCAAATTGCAGATTTCAGATTTGACGAGGCAGACTTGCGCGATGCGACAAAGATCGCAACCAGTTCATTGGTCTCTTTTAACAATGGATCCACCCGCTTAGCCGGAAGCGTGACCTTTGTGGACTTGGTGCGAGATCATTTTTCCTGAATTGAATAATCGAGAGCCCGTTGCAGGTCGAACTTCTTTACTTGCTCAAAGAGCGTCGGATCATTTACGGCATCGATGATTCGCTGGTCTTGCAAAAGCTCGAGGTAACGCCCTTGTGCGATTAACTGTTGGATCTGAGGAT
>JALYUC010000184.1 GCA_030853965.1 Verrucomicrobiota bacterium
TTCTCGCTGCTTGCCGCGAACCGTTTCTGGAATGCCGTGATTACTGTTTGGTCGCTTCTTTTTTTCGCTCTATTTGCCAGCCTCTTCGCTTGGGGCCACTGGGCTTTTTAGCAGTTAGCCGTTAGCGCTTCACTGGCGGATTGGTCGAAGGCGCTCCTCCAAGATCCTGTTCGGTTTTTCGCAGCAGCGGCTCGGACGGGGCGCCGGTGACAATTCGTAGAACGCTGCGCACGAGTTCCAGAGCTCGTTTCGATTTATTTTGCCTGACTAAGGCATCAGTCTCTTCCAGGACGACGCGCAGAATATCGTCGCGGGTGGTGTAACACGCGCGCGCCTGCTGAAAATAACTGGTCGCGCTCGGGAAATTTCCGTCGTGCGCTTCCATTAGACCGATATCTTCGATCATCGGACAATTGCGCGCGCGGGAGGCGGCCTGCCGTGCCATCTGCCGGTACTGCGCCGAGGAGTTTGGGAAATATTTCACGGCGAACTCGTGATACATTCGCCAGTTGCTTGCGCTCTTGGCGGAATCACGCGAGGCGTCGATCTGCAACCAGGAGGCGTAGGGGCGATAGAGCGGATCGCCGACCACCACCGACATCCAGGAGAGGCCATAGATCGACATGTATGCGCTTTCCGCAAGCGTGAAGCCGTGCAGCAGCCGGTCATTAAAAATGTCGAGGTGTGCAGTGAGCTGAAGAAATGGTTCGTAAACGTTGCCCACACTGGCGGCAGCGCCCCGCGAAATGAGCGGCCCAACCCAACCGGCGTTTGGATCGCGCAAGGTGTTGGCACTAAAGGAATGAATGTGAACGGCAATGGCGCCAGTAACAAAACGAAAGTCTGGTTGATTGAAAGGACCTGCGATCTGGCCGGCGTACCATCCATAATAAAGTGCGCAATTGGTCATTGGATAACCATCGGGAAAAAGTGCCGGTGAATCGTCGTAGACGATAGGAATGCCGACGCGATGAAGTTGCTGCGATATCTCCGCGAGCCACGTGTCGCCCACCTGGCTTCCGGGAGCGGCGTTGTGCGAACCATCGACATAACCCCGACCCCATAACCCACTCTTTTCCGCGGCGATGGCATCGACAATCATGCGCCGAACGGTTGAAGCAGCGGGTGCGTCAAGCCGGCCAACGAGCAACAAAGCAGGATTCCCAAAGTCTCCGATGGCGCGATAACTTTGGAAATAAGGATTCGGGATGGCACCGGAGATGTGTTTCGAGAAAAGGGCCAGGACTGAAAGCTCAGAATCCACCGACGCTTGATTTTGGGAACCAACCGGCCCGGCTGCGGGCTCATCGGCCGGATACGGTTCGGTTGTCGCGCGAATTCGCAGTGGTACGCCTTTGATTACGGCAGCGTACTGAATCGAATTGGCAGTAACCGTTTCCGTGCCTTCGGCGGTTTGGTGAAATGTCCACCAATGGTGCTGCTTGAAAGCAGTTCGAATCGGTTCAGCGATGGTTCCGTCGTACTCTTCCCGACTAATTTCTTCTTCGGTCGAACAAGTCAGCGGAATCAGATTCTCGCGCGGAATTCCGCGTTGTTGAGCATAAAATTTCGCGAGCTCAACGGAATCAGGCGACGCTTTGTTATAAATGACAACGGTCGATGGAGCCAGCGATTGATCCGCGGCGCCGGCGTCGAGGACGAGAACGAGAACCAGGACGAGGACGAGTTTCATCTACAGGCGGAGCTTGAGTCCGTCATACGCGATGTGGGCGCCAGCGGGAAGCTGCGATTCGGCGGCCTGCGGTAGCTCATGGGCAATGTGCGTGAAATAAGTTTCTTTCGCCCGAACGCGCGCCGCGACCTCGAGCGCTTGATCGACACTGAGATGCGTAGGATGCGGTTTGTGCCGGAGCGCGTCGATGACTAACACGCGGACATCCACAATTTCATTCGCAATTTCCTCCGGCACTGCGCTGCAATCGCTCAGGTAAGCGACAAGTTTTTCGTCGCCGCGTGAAAACAGATAACCGTTCACGATCGCCTCGCCATGCGGCACGGGCAGTGGAGTGATGATTGTAGATCCCAGTTTGAACGCCCCGCTGATCACATGGGGCTCCGGCTTCAAGTAGCCGGGGAATGGATTGAGCCCCTTGAATGCGAATTCAAAGACACGCTCGAGATCGCGCATTGTTTCGGCGGATGCGTAAACCGGCATGGTTCCGCCGCGCGCCCATCCGAAGCGGCGCAGATCATCGAAGCCCATGACGTGATCGGTATGTGAATGCGTAAAGACGACGGCATCGAGATGACGAATATTTTCCCGCAGCGCCTGCGTCCGAAAATCCGTGCCGGTATCGACAACAAAGGCGCATTCTGGCGTTTCGATATAGATGGAGGAACGGGTGCGATTATCGCGTGGATCGGGCGAATGGCAGACCGCGCAATCGCAGCCAATCATCGGCACGCCTTGGGAAGTTCCAGTGCCGAGGAAAGTGAGCGTCAGTTGAGAGCCTTGCTCGCGAAAGCTTTCGGAGTTGAGGGTTGAGGGTTGAGTTGGCAAGCTGGGACTCTCAACTCTCCACTATTAACTCTCAACCTTCCCAATGGCCGCCGTTCTCACGCTGCTCCGAATAAAAAATCTCGCGCTGGTGGAAGAATTGGAATGGCAGATCGTGCCGGGTTTCATCGCGGTAACGGGCGAAACAGGCGCAGGCAAATCGATCATCATCGGCGCGTTGCAATTGCTTTTGGGTGAACGCGCGGACAAATCGCTAATCCGGACCGGCGCCGATCTGTGCACGGTGGAAGCAATTTTTAACGGAGACACATTGGGTAATCTAAACCCGCAACTGCTCGAGGCTGGCGTAGAAACTGACGAAGACGACCTTATTATCAAGCGTACGCTTTCCAGCAGCGGCACCAATCGGCAGTTTATCAACGGCTCCCCTACCACCTTGTCGATCTTGAAGAATTTGGGAGATGAACTCGTAGATCTTCATGGACCGCACGACCACCAGTCCCTGCTTTCGCCGGACAAACAGCTCGCCTTGCTCGACAGCTTCGCGCGCGCGGATGAAACGCTCGCTGATTACCGAAAGCATTTTACTCGTTTGCAGTCGCTCATCGCGGAACATGCAACACTCAACACGGCCGAGACGGCGCGCGAACAGGAGCTCGATCTGCTCCGGCACCAAATCAACGAGATCAGTTCGGCGAAATTAAACCCCGGCGAAGAAGAGGAAATTGAATCGCGCTACAAACTGGCGAGCAACAGCAAGCGGTTGATCGAGCTTGCCTCCGGGATTTCACAGCGCCTCGCCGAAGCGGATGACTCCGTCTTGTCGCAACTCGCTGAGACGCAGCGGCTCTTGCGCGAGCTGGAAAAGATCGACAATTCTATTTCGCAGTTCGTCGCTGGCCACGAAACCGCAGTCGTCGAACTTTCCGAGATCGCGCGGTCGCTTTCGAATTATGCCGAAAAGTTCGATCTCGATGCAACCCAGCTTGCCGAGCTTGAGCAACGCGTTTCCCTCTTTCAGACGTTGAAACGAAAATATGGCAGCTCGATCGCGGAAGTAATCGAATTTGGCCAGCGCGCGACCGAGCGGATGCGAAAGATCGAAGGACGCGATGCCGAGCTGGAACGCCTGGTCGGTGAAATCGAAATTGCGCGGACGAATTTGAACCGTAGCGGGGAAGCGCTGCGAAAACTCCGCGCCAAGGCAGCGCCGAAGCTTTCCGAGAACGTCCGACGCAATCTTCGCGATCTCGGTTTCCGCCAGTCTGAGTTCGACGCCAGGCTCATGCCATTGGACGAGCCCCGCGCAAATGGTTTCGATTTGATTGAATTGCTTTTTTCTCCAAACCCGGGCGAACCGTTGAAAGCGTTGCGCGCGATCGCGTCGAGCGGTGAAATTTCGCGTTTGATGCTGGCGATCAAGTCCGCGCTGGCCGCACAGGACGCGATCCCGTTACTGGTGTTCGATGAAATCGACGCGAACGTCGGCGGTGAAATCGCGCACGCGGTAGGCGCAAAAATGCAAACGCTGGCGAAAGAGCATCAAGTGATTTGCATCACTCATCTTGCGCCGGTTGCCGCCGCCGCTTCGACCCACTTTGTCGTGACAAAAGAGGTCGTGCGAGGCCGTACTCATTCACAACTGCACGAAGTAACCGGTAAAGCGCGGCAAGAAGAAATCGCGCGAATGCTCGGAGGAAAAAGCGAATCGGCGTTAAAATTGGCAGGAAGTTTGTTGGAAGGAAAAGGCCGAGAGGCGTGATGAGCCGGGAGGCGAATTAATCAATTCACTTGTCGAATCAGGCAGCGCAGTTGTTATAAACGGCTGTGCTTAATTACATCTGGCTTGCGCTCGTTTTGCTCGCGGTCGCGATCGGCGGCTGGAACGATCATCTAAAAGATGTAACCAACGGGGCGCTCGACGGGGCTAAAACGGCGGTGACGATCGCGCTCGGATTGATCGGCATTATGGCGCTGTGGCTCGGCGTGATGCGGCTGGCCGAGCGCGCCGGGCTCGTGCAACGAATCGCGCGGGCGCTCCGTCCGCTGATGCAGCGTCTTTTTCCGGACGTGCCGCACGATCACCCCGCGATGGGCGCGATGTTGATGAACATGGCGGCCAACATGCTCGGCCTGGGCAACGCCGCCACTCCGCTCGGATTGCGCGCGATGCGCGACCTCGAAACACTCAATCCCCGCCCAGGTGTCGCGTCAAACGCGATGTGCACCTTTTTGGCAATCAACACGAGCTCGGTGCAATTGGTTCCCGCCACCGCGATTGCGATTCTGGCCGCCTCTGGATCGACGAAACCGACCGCGATCGTCGGCACGGCGCTGCTCGCCACGCTTTGTGCCGCAACGGTCGCCATCATCTCCGCAAAAACGTTCGAGAAATGGCGGATCTTTCAGCCGAAGCGCGAGTCGACTCCGGTGGATGAAAAAAAATCTCGAGCCGCTGAGTCGAGCGCCGAGCAATTTTCATTTGATGACGAGTCGCTCTCCCAGCCTCCAGTGGCGCGTCCAGTTTGGTGGGGCTCGCTTGGCCTCATCGTCCTGGCAGTTTTCTTCGTCACATTCTTTCTTCGCATGGTTACACCGGAACTGTTCAACCTGCCGTTGCCCGCCGAAGCGGCCGCGCAAAACGTTTTTGTTCGCGCGGTAAACGCCTTGTCGATCCTGGCGATTCCATTTCTGCTCAGCTTTTTTCCACTCTACGCGGCCGCGCGCGGAGTGAGGGTTTATGACGAATTTGTGGAAGGGGCGAAGGAAGCTTTCAACGTCATCCTGAAAATTATTCCGTTTCTGGTCACGATGCTTGTGGCAATCGGCATGTTCAAAGGGGCGGGTGGGATTGATTTGTTGACGCACGCTTTGAATCCCGTTCTGACGCCGCTGAATTTTCCGCCCGACCTCGTGCCATTGGCGTTGATGCGCCCATTGAGCGGAAGCGCAACGCTCGCGCTTTTGACCGACGTGGTGCACCGGTTAGGACCCGAAAATATCGTGAGCCTAATGGCAGCGACCATCTACGGCAGCACGGAGACAACGTTTTACGTTGTGGCGGTTTATTTCGGCGCGGTCGGTGTAAAGCAAACCCGCCACGCTATTCCGGCTGGGTTGCTGGCCGATCTCACCGGCGTTATCGCTTCGGTGATTATTTGTCGCGCGGTCTTGTGAGTGCGCTCTGCCGCCAGAGACGGCGGCAGCTACAACAAGATCGACAATCGCAAGATCGACATGAATTTTTCCCTCGCCAGCGCCTAAATCGATTCTCTATCGTCGAATACTTTATCCATGATTCAACGAGATTATCTCATCATCGGCAGCGGAATTGGCGGAGCCAGCGCTTGCGAAGGCATCCGCAAACACGACAAGCGTGGTTCGGTCACACTGGCGGGGGCGGAGATCTTTCACCCCTACAAACGCTGGATGCTGTCGAAAAGTTTTCTGCGCGAAAAAACGGCACCGTTGAAGAAACTAGCTCATCTGAACGAACAGTGGTTTCATTCGCACAAAATCGAGACGCGCCTCGGCACGATCGTTACGCAGTTCAACATCGATCGGCGACTGGCTGTGCTGGGCAACGGCGAAACCATTGAGTTTAACAAAGCGTGTCTGGCTACGGGTAGCCGACCGGTGCGACCGCCGGTGGCCGGCACTAATCTCGGGAATGTCATTTATCTAAGAACGATTCGCGACGCCCTCGCCTTGCGTGAAATGGGGAGTTTGGAAAAGACGGTCATGGTGGTCGGCGGCGGTCTGCTTGCTTGCGAGACAGCCGCGAGCCTGCGGCGCATAAAATTGAAGGTGAGCATGATGCACCGAAACAATTATTTGCTGAACCGCTACGTCGACCCGGAACTGGGAACATGGCTGACGGAGTATTTCGCGAAACATAGCGTGACGATGTTGATGGGGGAGAGTCTTAACGGATTTGAGGGCAAGACGGTTCTCCGCAACATCCAGACAAAAAGCGGAAATCGGGTCCCCGCCGGACTGGCCGTAGTAGCGTGCGGCGCCGAACCAAACCTCGAGCTAGTGCGAAACACGCCTCTTTCGGGACCGCACGGCTCGCCAGTTACGGAATATTTGGAGACCGAGGAAAAGGGAATTTACGCCATTGGCGATCTCGCTTTTTATCCAGACCGGGTAATGGGCGGCGTGCGTCGGCAGACGCACTGGGAGAATGCGCGCGAACAAGGGTTGATCGCGGGCGCAAATATGACCGGCAAAAAGCGGCAACGTTACGAGCAGATTCCGTATTTCTGGACCGAGATGTTCGATCTACGAATGGACTTTGTCGGCGACTTCAGCATCCAGCCCACGCGGGTCGATTTGCGCGGCCTTTACGCGAAAAAGAAATTCGCAGCACGATATTACCAGGGCGAAAGGCTACGTGGTATCCTGCTTTGTCACGCGAGTGAGCGAGAAATTGAGTCGGCGAGGACCGAGTTGCGAAACGCACTTAACAAATAAAGGCGCGAACGCTTTCATTCGGCGTATTCAGGTATAGTAAGCTCGGCGTTGCTCACGCCCACAAGTTTCCAATCCCACGGCCTCCAAGAGACACGACGCCACTTCAGATCAAAAGGAGTGGTGAGAGAATTCACCCGTTCCTTGAGCACAGCCATCATTTCACCGCCGTCACCGCCAATCAAAATTTTGCTTTGCCAATGGGCTACTCCATTGTCCAACCGGACACTTGGATTCGACGCTGTGATTTGAATATTGTGCAGGTATTGGAAGACTTCGCGGGTTCTTGCGAGAACACGCG
>JALYUC010000189.1 GCA_030853965.1 Verrucomicrobiota bacterium
CGAAAGAAGGCGGACTTTATCGATCCGATGACGCTGGCCAGAAGTGGACGCGCGTAAATGACGATGGCCGGTTTCGTCAGCGCGCTTGGTACTTCAGCAAAGTGTACGCGGATCCAAAAGCCGAGGATACAATCTACATTTTAAATACCGGCGCGTTTCGCTCCGTTGATGGCGGAAAGACTTTTAATCTTCTGCCGGCCCGTCATGGCGATCATCACGGTCTCTGGATTGATCCGACAAATCCGAATCGAATTGCTAACGCGAACGACGGCGGCGCGAGCATTTCCACCGACGGGGGCAAAACCTGGACGACGCAAAACAATCAGCCGACCGCACAGTTCTATCATGTTTCGGTCGACAACACTTTCCCCTATCACATTTACGGCGCGCAACAGGACAACTCGAATGTCGGCATCGCCAGTCGCACCGATTGGGGTGCGATTGGACCAGCGGATTGGTTCGTCGCGGGCGGCGGGGAGTGCGGCTTCGTGGTGCCCGACCCGCGGGATTGGCACATCATTTATTCCAACAGCGAAGGTTACATCGTTCGCTACGACAAGAACAAAGAGGAAGTGCAGGACATCAGTCCTGTGCCTCTCGACAATTCCGGTCACGGTGCAGTCGATCTTGCCCATCGGTTTCAATGGATCGCACCGCTGATGCTTTCGCTGCACAATCCAGACGTTTTGTACACGGCAGCTGAATGCGTTTTTAAATCTACCGACCAGGGTAAGAGTTGGACGCCGATTAGTAGCGATCTGACGCGGAACGATAAATCGAAACAGCAACCAAGCGGCGGCCCGCTGACGAACGACATCACGTCGGTCGAATATTTCGATACGGTTTTCGCGCTCACGGAATCTCCGGTGAAACAAGGAACGCTCTGGGCCGGAACGGATGATGGACTCGTCCACGTCTCAACCGATGATGGCCAGCACTGGGCAAACGTCACCGGGAAGATCCCGGAATGGAGTACGATCAGCATCATCGACGCCTCGGCGCGCGACGCGAACACCGCCTACGTGGCGGTAGATCGACATCGTCTCGATGATTTCAAGCCTTACATTTACAAAACGAATGATCTCGGCAAAACCTGGACGGCAATCGCGAACGGCATTCCAGATGGCGCCTACGTGCGGGCGGTGCGGGAAGATCCAAAGCGCAAAGGACTTCTTTATGCCGGCACCGAGATCGGGGTCTTCGTTTCGTTCGATGACGGCGCGCACTGGCAACCCTTGCAATTGAATCTCCCGGTCTCGCCTATTCACGACCTAGTGATCAAAGATGACGATCTGGTGGTGGGAACGCATGGACGATCATTTTGGGTCTTGGATAACCTAACCCCATTGCGACAGGTCAACGCGCAATCCGCCCAGGCCGATTTGGTTTTGTATCAACCGCAGACAGCACTGCGCCTGCATTACCCGACCGAGTTCGATAAACGTCAGCCCGTCGGCGAAAATCCGCCCGCCGGCGCCATGATCGATTATTTCTTCAAGAGCGCGCCCAAAGATGAAGTTACGCTCGACATTCTTGACGCGCAGGGAAAAGTGGTTCGCCATCTTTCGAGCAAAGAGAAAAAAGAGAACGAACAGCCGCCGGAATGGCCGGATCGCGTCGAACGCCCGAAAACAATCCCAGCAAATGAGGGCATGAACCGTTTTGCCTGGGACCTGCGTTACAACGATCCGGTCCAAACTCCCGGCGCCTTCTATCTTGGGGACGGACCGAAAGGCCCGCTCGCGTTACCCGGCGATTACCAAGTCAAAATGACGGCGGCGGGTAAGAGCCAGAGCGCTCCGCTGCATCTGGCCATCGATCCACGCACCAAAGGTCAGGAACCGGAATTACAAAAGCAATTCGCGCTTTCGGCGCAGGTGACTGATCGAATTTCGCAATTGCATACAGCCATCAACGAGATTCGCGAATTGAAATCGCAGATCAAAAATTTGCACACGCGCTTCGACGACGATCAGCGCGTAAAACCGGCGTTGCAGGCGGCGGAAGACATGGATCGCAAAATGTCGGAAGTGGAGCAGAAGCTCATCCAGGTGAACACGAAAAGTTCCGAGGGCACCCTGGCTTTCCCGAGCATGCTCAATGAAGAATTCGATTCTTTCAGCCACGTCATCGACGCGAGCGATCGCGAGCCAACCAAACCGCAACTCGAAGTCTTTGCCGGAATGAGCAAGCGGCTGGACGAGCAATTGCAAAAATGGACGCAGATCAAACAGGACGATCTCGCGAAAGTGAGCGCGCTGATTAAGCAGGTTGATCTGCCCCCCTTGCTGATCAAAGGGAATGCGGAAGAGAAAAAATCCTAATTCTTATCGACGCTGTACTTGCCCGGTCCAATGACGAGTAAACTTACGAGCAAGATCGACATCTCCAATGCGGGCAACCGCGCGTAAAAATCGCTGCGGCTATCCCACAAGACTGCCAGATGGACGAGCGTGACGGCGAGAACGAGGAGCACACCGATGCGAAAGAACAGTCCCAGAATCATCAGGATGCCGCCGGTGCACGCCGCGATTGCGCCGACAAATCCCCAGAATTGATAGTGCGAATGAAAGTCGAGATGTCGCATGGCCGAGCCAAAGTGCGCCCAGCTTCCCGGGCCGTTCCATAAAACCGGCGCAATGAGAATGATGAAAATCAAACCGATGCTCGCGCGAAAGAGAAACAAACCCGTCTCGCGATATTTGCTGAGGAATTGCAAAGCTGCCATCGGCGCGACTCTGATTGAGACGCGCGGCAATTTCAATTCATACTTCTCTCATGGGTAAGATCGACAAGGCGGTTTTGCTTGCAGCCGGCCGCGGCACGCGCATGCGGGAGCTAACCGCCGATCTTCCCAAACCGATGATCGAAGTGCGCCACAAACCGGTCCTGCTGCACATTGTTGAAGGATTGCGCGACGTCGGCGTGAAAGAATTTTTAATCATCGTCGGTTATCGCGCAGACGCGGTGCGTGATTTCTTCGGTGACGGTTCACGCTGCAAGATCGACATAAAATATGCGAACCAAGTGGTGCAGGACGGCACCGGTCGGGTTGTCGATCTGGCGGGCGATTTCACAGGCGATTCGCCGTTTGTCCTGAGCTATGGCGATATTCTCGTCGATCCGAAGAACTACAAACGCATCGTCGATCTTGCAGACGACGTGGAGGCCATCATTAGCGTGAAACGCGATGAAGACGTTAGCAAAGGCGGCGCGGTTTTTTTGAACGATCGAATGGAACTTGTCGATCTTCGGGAAAAGCCGAAACCCGGGGAGGCGACGAGCCCGTGGTACAACGCCGGCCTCTACGTGTTTCGGCGCAGCATTTTCGAATTTATCTCAAAGTTGCAGCCATCGCCGCGCGGCGAATACGAATTAACCGATGCAATCCGCGACCTCGCCCAGTCCGGCAAAAAAGTGAAGGCGCTCGAGCTAACCGGCGAGTGGGCCGACGTGCGCGACCCGGAGATCCTCGCGCGTTTGAATCGTCCCTAACGCGCCGCGGACAATTGTCGATCTTACGAAATCTGTTCTGCCGGATCGGCGGGCGGTTCCTCGCCGATTTCCTCTTCAATTTCGCGCTGCCATTCGCGCGACAACCAGGGCCGGAGAAATCCATAGAGCAAGTAGGAAAGGAAAAGGACCGCCGGCATCCATTCATAATTCATTACCGTGAAAATCAGCACCAAACTGATGACGAGAAAACGCGGAATCGATTTTTTGGTCTTCCAGTTGAGCGCTTTGAAACTGGGATAGCGGAAACGGCTGAACATCATGAATGAAAGAAAAAGCATGAGAGGCGGTAAAACGAATTTCCACTTGCCGAGGTGATGCTCCCCCTCTGCTAGCCAGAGCAAGAAAAGCGTAATGGATGCGATGAGCCCCGCCGCCGCAGGAATGGGAAAGCCGGTGAAATTTTTTTCGTTGTCGGTGCCGGCGGCTTCGTGATTGGCCGACACGCAGTTGAAGCGCGCCAGACGCAAGGCGCCGCATGCGAGATAGACAAAGGCTATGATCCAGCAAGCCCGAGGAAATTCCTGCAAGACGATGCGGTAAACCATTAAAGCGGGCGCGACACCGAACGAAACGATATCGGCAATAGAATCGAATTCACGGCCAAAGGCGCTTTCATGCCCGCCGAGGCGGGCAATCCGGCCATCGAGCAGATCAAAAAAACAGGCGCCGAGAATAAACCAGATAGCGATGTGAAAAAGGTCGCCGGCAGCGTCTGGATTAGATCCTTGCAGCAATGCGCCCTCGAGTATTTTCAGCGTGGCGGTGAACCCGCAGAATAAGTTTCCCGCCGTCATCAGGTTGGGCAGCAAGTAAATCTTTGGATTTTGCTCGCTCATCGATCAGGGAAGTCGCGCGATAATTGTCGATCCACCGGAGACGTGATCGCCCACTTTCACCAACACTTGGGCGTTAAGCGGTAAATATACTTCCGTTCGCGAACCAAAGCGAATCATTCCGAAACGGTCGCCTTTTTTCAGTTCATCGCCCACTCGCGCCCAACCAACGATGCGCCGGGCGATCGCGCCGGTGAGCTGCCGTACCACGATCGTCGCACGAGCATTTTGGAAAGCCCAGGTCATCGATTCGTTTTTCTCCGAACACTCTTTTCGCCGCGCATCGAGACAAAGACCGCGGCGATGCTGGCGGTAAATCACGCGGCTATCGATCGGGGCGCGATTTGTATGCACATCAAAGATCGACAAGAAGATTCCGACACGATGTGTTTTGGTTTTCAGAATCTCGGTTTCTTCAATTTCAACGATATCGGCAACGGTTCCATCAGCGGCTGCGAGCACTGCATCTGCATCGGAAGGAGCGACCCGATCAGGGTCCCGAAAAAAAACAACGGTATAAAAAATCAAAAGCACAAAGAGCAATGAAAGCCACCCCGAAAGGAACCAAGCCGCGACGGCCGCGAGCACTAACACGGTGAAAATCCAACGTGCTTCGGAGAGCGTTTGGGAGCGCATAAAGCGACCTCATTTTCCGATTCGAAATTGACCCGGTCAAGGCCGCGAATTCGACCCGGCACGGCTTAAAGACAAACATGCTCAATTTCTACAATATCGTGGGCTCCGACCGCTCCGGTCACCCAACAGATAGAGGATGGGCCGGCCGAAAAACCACCAGATATTAGTTGTTGCGGAGTCATTTTTCGCCTATCTTTTTCCCGGGTCGTCTCGGCCCCCTTTTATGCCACAAGTTCAAGACGAAATTCCGGTCAAAAAAATGCAACCTGAACGCGCGACCGGAATCGTGGCCTCGCAGAAGTACGACGCCGCGCAGATCGACAAGCTCGAAGGTCTGGAAGCCGTCCGAAAGCGTCCGGGAATGTACATTGGCGACCCGGACGAGCGTGGTCTGCACCACATGGTGTTCGAGGTTCTGGACAATTCGATCGACGAACATCTGGCTGGTTTTTGCGACAAGATTGATGTGGCGGTGCATGTCGATGAAAGCGTTTCGGTGCGCGATAACGGGCGTGGCATTCCGGTCGACGTCCATCCGAAATGGAAGATGCCGGCAGTCGAGCTGGTGCTCACGAACCTGCACGCCGGCGGAAAATTTGGCCAGGGCGCTTATAAATATTCCGGTGGTCTCCACGGTGTCGGTGCGAAGTGCACGAACGCACTTTCCGAGTGGTTCAAGGTGGAAGTGTCGCGCGATGGAAAGGTCTATCACATGGCCTTCGCCAAAGGTAAAACGACGGACAAACTCACGGTCATTGGCGAGGTTAAAAACAAAAAGACGACCGGCACACTAATCACGTTTCTGCCCGATCCGGAAATCTTTACCATCACGACGGAGTTCAAATTCGAGCGTCTGGCCACGCGTTTACGCGAGCTGGCGTTTCTCAATCCCGGTCTCGAAATCGCGCTCACCGATGAGCGCGGCGACTCGTCGAAGAAGGAAATATTTCTCTATAAGCACGGCATCGAGGAGTTCGTAAAACAACTCGGCGAAAACAAGCAGGTCATTCACCCGAAGCCGGTGGTAATTTCGCGACAGCGCGATGAAGTGTTTGTCGATGTTGTGCTGCAATACAACGACAGCTACAACGACCAGATTTTACCGTTCGCAAATTCGATTCCGAACCCGGACGGCGGCACGCACCTGACCGGTTTCCGTACCGCCCTCACCAAAGCGGTCAATCAATATGCGAAATCGAATTCGCTGATGAAAGACAAGGACCCGTCGATTTCCGGCGACGACGTGCGCGAAGGTTTGGTCTGTGTGCTCAGCATTAAATTGCCGAACCCGCGCTTCGAATCGCAAACGAAAGTGAAACTGGTTAACACCGAGATCGACGGCATCGTTAACTCAGCTGTTTACGAAGGGCTGATGACGTTCTTCGATCAGAATCCGCCGATTGCGCGCCG